>NZ_FOIP01000001.1:3082500-3382500 GCF_900105215.1 Lacrimispora sphenoides
GTTAAAGTGGCACAGACGGGAAAGGTAAATGAGATCCGCCCTGGCACCTATATTTTTGATGATTTTATGCTGACCAAGGAAAAGGTAGCCGATATCAGTGAGATCGCTGTCCGGTTCTATGCGACAGTAGTCAGCTGCCAGCATTCGGAATATGCCGTAGTGGACGGAGGAACCAAGTGCTTTCCAACGGATGTGGTTCCAGGGCAGCCTCCGTTTTACTATCCCGGATATGCGGTGGTGGAAGGAGATGACAATCTTAAGCTGTCACGGATGAATGAAGAACATGGGATCATCACAGCCATTAACGGGGAGACCGGGCTGCATGTGGGTCAGGTTCTGTCTCTGATCCCCATCCATGTATGTACGGCTGTTAATATGCAGAATTCTGTTTACATTTTGGAGAATGGTTCTCTCAGAAAACAAAAAGTAGATGCAAGAGGGATGCTGATATGAGTTATATTCTGATCAAAAACGGACTGATTTATGACGGAAGCGGAGTACTGCCGTATCAGAGCGATATCCTGATAGAGGGGGAAAAAATTATTGAAATTGCCCCGGATATTGAACAGGAAGGTGCCCAGGTAATCGATGCTTCCGGGAAGGCGGTAACTCCCGGTTTCATTGACATACACCGGCATTGCGACATTGCGCCGTTTACCAATCCTCATTTTGGGGAAATAGAGCTGGCCCAGGGGATCACCACCACCTTTGTGGGAAACTGCGGTCTTGCACCAGTGCCTTCAGTTCCTTCGTGGAGGAAGGAATTATATGATTACCTGGAGCCGGTAATCGGAAGACTTCCTGATGATCTGGCCTTTGAAACCTATGAAGATTACAGGAAAGCCCTGGAAGCAGCAGACCTACCGCTCAACATGGGATTTTTTGCAGCTTCGGACAGCATCAAGGTAGCTTTAAAGGGGTTTGGAAGCAAGGCATATACGGAAGAAGAACTCAAAAAGGCTCAGGAGTATGTAAAAGATGCATTGGCCCAGGGAGCCTTTGGGATTACGCTGGGAATCATGTATCAGCCGGAATGCTATTCAAACAGGGAAGAGCTTACGGCAGTTGTAAAGGCAGTTGCCGGAAATGGCGGCATTCTCTGTACCCATATCCGGGGAGAGGGAGACAGCCTGGTGGAGTCGGTGGAAGAAGTGATCGATGTGGCGGCAAAGGCAGGGGTTCCTTTAAATATCAGCCATTTGAAATCAACGGGAATCAAGAACTGGAACCGCAAGATATTTGATGCGATTCAGAGGATCGAACAGGCCAGGGAATCAGGTCAGGATGTTACTGCAGATTTTTATCCCTATGACGGCGGTTCTACCACCCTCCAGTCCCTGCTTCCGCCAACCATTATGGAAGAATCCTTC
Organism: Lacrimispora sphenoides; assembly: GCF_900105215.1. Lineage (NCBI taxonomy): Bacteria > Bacillati > Bacillota > Clostridia > Lachnospirales > Lachnospiraceae > Lacrimispora > Lacrimispora sphenoides. The sequence continues at coordinate 3,083,871 of NZ_FOIP01000001.1, forward strand.
GAGGCTCTGATAAAAGGCTTATCAGGCCCAGAGGGGAAGCAGAGGCTGCGCTCGGAGTTACATAAGGTTCATCAGGGCTGGGATAATATGTCGGAAAGCATTGGATGGGACCGGATCATCATCAGCTCCGTCACCCTTGAGAAAAATGCATTTATGCAGGGGCAGACAATCGGAGTGCTGGCAGAAAAGCTGGGATATGAAGAGCCTTCCGATCTTGTGGCAGACTTACTTGTGGAGGAAAATGGGAAAGTGGGAATTATTGTGTTAAGCATGTCCCAGCAGGATGTGGATGCGGTGGCCCGACTCCCCTTTACCTTATTGATTTCTGACTCCCTGTACGGCGGTGACGGAAAGAACGCCCATCCCCGCCTCCTTGGGACGACAGCCAGATTTTTAAATGATTTTGTAATAAAGCGAAAGGTACTGTCCATGGAGCAGGCCATCAGTAAGATGACCTATCAGCCTGCTAAACGGATGGGCCTGGAGGACAGGGGGCTTTTAAGGCCCGGATACCAGGCAGATGTGCTGGTATTTCAGCCGGAGAGTTTCTTAGATCATGCAGATTACACCGGAAAGCATGACCCATGTACGGGCATGGACCTGGTGCTGGTGGGAGGTAAACAGGTGCTGGCAGACGGCATTCTTGTGGACCGCACCAGTGGGAAGCTGTTGAGAAAGGGCTTTAAATAAATAGAAGGAACCCCCTTCCAGGCATACTTATATGCCCTGAGAAGCCGGGCGAAAAAAGGAAAGAAGGAAGCAGACATGAATATTTATGAAAAACTGAAAGAACTTAATTTGGAGATCCCGGCAGCTCCGCCTAAAGGAGGAGTATATGCCCCGTGCCAGGAATTTGGAAACAACCTGGTATACATATCAGGCTGCGGGCCGGTGATCGGAGAAGAAGGGATTCGTGGAAAGCTTGGAAATGAATTTACCACAGAAGAAGGAAAAGCCTTTTCCAGAGATGCCATGTTAAATGTTCTTGCAGTGTTACAGGATAAAATCGGGGATTTGAACCGGGTAAAGCGTGCAATTAAAATTCTTACCTTTGTGGCAAGTGCGGATACCTTTTATGAGCAGCCGGCTGTGGCTAATGGAGGAAGTGAATTACTGTTACAGCTTTTAGGCCAGGAGAATGTACCGGCCCGTTCAGCCATAGGCGTCAACGTATTGCCTGGAAATATTCCTGTTGAGACGGAAGCTATATTTGAAATTGAAGAATAATCTTTTGGTGAGGGATAAAAATGGATCGTCAATTTGAAAAAAATTTAATAGAGTCATTATACGTACATTACCCCTTAAAACCGGAGTACGATAAAAGCATGGAGACCTATCATTTGAAAAAGCCGGTTTTGTCCTCTGTGAATTTATGGGATGGAACCAGCCTGGAGCCATGGAGCTTTGACGGTGAGGGAGAAGTTCAGGTAAAGGAAGGTAACATATTGTGCCTGGAAACAAAGTCACGGGCGGACCACTGGCCGGATAATGAAGTCAGGGCAAACGATGCGGCAGCAGGACTTTATGCCACCTTTGGAAGCTATATTGCAAGGCTGAATGTGAAGGGGCTGGAACTTGGAAAAGGAAACCGGATATGGTTTAAAATCCGTCCTATTTGCCCCGGCCTTCACAGTCCAATCGTGCGTGTAGGGTTCGTCAATAATGGGATAACCAAGATACCGGATGTCTATTCGAGAGAAGGCTTTAATGCCATCAATTTGAAAAATAATGAATGGAATACCTGTACCTGGGAGATCGATTCCATTGCCCATGATGCAATCGAGGAAATTTCATTTAACATTCACCGCTATGGCAAGGAAGTGAGCACTGGCGATGACATGAGATTTGAACTCTGTGATATCCAGCTTCAGGAGGTAAAACCAGGAGTCGTTCATGGTTGGCAGTGTGAGGAAGAGGAAGTAGTATATTCTACAACCGGTTACTTTGCAGACGGGAGAAAAACCGCAATTGCCAATACCTCAGCCAAAGAGTTTGAAATCGTGAAAGAAGAAGCCGGCTTAGAGGAAGTAGCGGTATACCGTGGACAGATTGAGAAGGTGGAAAACCACCTGGGAAGCTTCGGGGTATTGGATTTCTCGGACTTAAAAACCGAAGGTACATACAGAATCCGGTTTGGAAATACGGTAAGTGAGCGGTTTATCATAGGAAATGACGTCCTGGAAAGTACTCTGTGGAAGCTGACCAATTTCATGTACTGTGAGCGGTGCGGCTACCCGGTTCCTAACTGCCATGGAACCTGCCATCAGGATGTGATCGCAGAACACAACGGGGTGAAATTGGTGTATGCAGGTGGCTGGCACGACGCAGCAGATGTTTCCCAGCAGACCATGCAGACGGCAGAGATCTTAGATGCCATGATCGCTTCCGCAGGGAAGGTGAAGGATTCTGATCCAATGCTGTTTGGCAGAATGATGGAAGAAGCCAACTGGGGACTGGACTTTGTGCTTCGTATGCGCTTTGGAGACGGCTACCGTGCATCCCATGCGGCCATCCGCAGGTGGACCGACAACTTCATTGGAAATATGGACGATTGTGAAGCAGATGTTCACAACCGGTCCTTTGAAAACTTTGTTTTTGCCGCGGTAGAAGCCGGTGCCGGAGAAGCCTTTAAGGAACTGGACCGGGAGCTGGCGTGGAAGTGCGTAGATGCAGCGAAAGAAGATTTCCGTTTTGCCGATGAGCGGTTCCGGGAAGTTGGGGTGGAAGGACCGTATCATCTACTGGAACATACGGCAGGCTCCAGCCTTTCCCAATACTATGCTGTTGCAGCATGGGCTGCGGCCAGGATATATAAAATTACCGGAGACAGCTATTTTTATGATAAGACTGCCGAGTATGCAGATAAGGTGATCTCCTGCCAGGAAACCAGAAATGACCTGCCCATGAGGGGATTCTTCTGCAGGGATGAAAGCAAATCCCATATTGTTCATTTCTCCCATCAGGCGAGGGATCAGGTTTTTGTCATGGCACTGGCAGAGGTATGCGGTGCGCTTGCAGAGCATGAAAATAAGGCTGTGTGGGAAGAAGGCTTAAAGCTCCATGGGGAGTATTTAAAAGGCCTTCAGAAATATACGGCTCCCTATGGCATGCTGCCGGCCGGAATCCATCACATCAGCGAGGCAGATGACCAGGAAGCCTTCCATGTGGTGCACCCAAAGGTTGATTATGAAAGAGAACGGGTCAATTACGTGGAGCAGCTGAAGCAGGGCGTTGATCTGGGAGACGGATATTATATAAGAACATTCCCGGTGTGGTTTTCTTACCGTGGAAATTCGGCGATCCAGCTGTCTATGGGAAAAGCAGCTTCCATCATAGGAACGTATTTCGGTGATGGGGAGTTAATTGAAATTGCCAGAGAGCAGCTTTACTGGACCCTTGGAAAGAACCCCTTCGGCCAGTCTCTGATCTATGGGGAAGGAAACCATTACGGCCAGGAATATACGGCTCTGCTTGGAGAAACCGTTGGAGAGATGCCGGTAGGCGTTCAGACCAGAGGGAATGAAGACCTTCCTTATTGGCCGCCTGCCAATATTGCCACCTATAGAGAAGTGTGGACAACGCCGCCGGGCCGCTTTATGTGGGTAGCCGCTGATTTGATTTAAGCTGAAGATGACTGCTTACGGCCAGTTATTTCTATATGGAGATCAGAGTCCCGGAATGGCGGGCAATTGATTTGGCAGTATAGATGGAAGAAAGCTAATAAACGAAGTGTAAACGGAAAAACTTCCGGAGGATGTCTCAGAAGCGATTTTAAAACTCATTACAATATCTACATTATCATTGTATGAAGTTGAAATAGCTTTTGAGGCCTCCTCTTTCTTTGTGTATGGACTTAGTAATAAATCGGGCTCTCCCTTCCTCTCATTTGCGGTTAACATATAATGAACGGAGAGGAAGGGAGAGCGACAGCCGGAAGTCCCTGTCTTACTTTATCTATTTCTTCTCAGCATATTAAAAAGGGAAAGGCTATAAAACACAACTGCAGTACAAAGTAAGATCACAACGCTGGCAGCCGGTGTCACCTCATGCCCTCCAAATCGGAAAGACACTCCCAAGTACTCCTTAAACTCCTCTAAATAGATGGAAGGTATTCCGTCAAAGGAGTTTCGCATAGGAACCTCCATTAACACCTGGCGAAACAGCGATGCGCCATGGGAAACAGGAAATGCTTTTATAACCGTTTGCACCGATTCAGGTAAAGTACCTATGGGAAGATATATGCCGGTCAGGAACCCAATCAGAGTACCAAGAATGGAACTGGCTGTGCTGAATGCGCTATGGCTCTTGAAAAAAGACACGACAAAACAAACCAAAGAAGTATTGGTTAATGATGTAAGAAGAATTAACAAAAAGACCTTGATGCAAGCCATAGGAGTAAGCCATTCTCCGCCGTTGTGCACAATATAAATTTCCGCGACTACAGCCATAACAAGGGACATAATCACACCAATTAAAAAGGAGCTTCCAATATAACCGCCAGTTATGCTGCTCCTTTTGATGGGAGAAGAATCAAAATCCTTATTTATTTTTTGGACTTTATCATCGATCATGATCCCAAACGCGCCCATTGTGGTAGTCATGGAAGTCACTGTAAGAAGTCCTGACACCAGCCAGCTGTTCATCAAAGCCTGGGCATTCTTAAGCCCCTTCATGGAATCATTCATCCAGACATCTCCTAAAAACAATGCGTAAAGCCCGATTATAATGAATACGGACATCAGAGAAAAAAACACTGCGAGTCTGTCACGAAAAAACAACTTTAAATTACGTTCTATAAAAACTTTCATTGCCGCAGCTCCTTTCCTGTAATGCCGATAAAGGCCTCATCCATAGTGCCCTGCAGGACCTGAAAGCTGTTGATATAGCTTTGGCATTTTTCCAATATTGAAATTGCTGCCATAGTATCCGGAAGCTTTACAACAAGCTCGCCTGCCGAAACGGTGAAATCCAGCTTTAGTTCCTCCAAGGTTTGCCGCAGGGCTGTTTCATTCAGAATAGACATTCTCAAGGTGTCGGTAGTATACCGCGTCTTTAATGCAGCAGGTGTACCCTTGGCTGCGATTTCCCCATGATCGATGACAATCACATAATCCGATTCAGCGGCTTCCTCCATGTAATGGGTCGTCAGAAAAACCGTCATACCTGTTTTTCTTTGAAGCTGTCTGATTGTATTCCAAATGCTTTTCCTGGTTTGAGGATCAAGGCCGGTAGTAGGCTCGTCAAGGAACAGGATTTGAGGTGTATGGATCAGCGCACGGGCAATATCTGCCCTGCGCCGCTGACCACCTGAAAGTTTCCCATAAGGCCGGTTTGCTAATTCACTCAATTCTGTTGCTGCCACGGCTTCATTTACGGCATTTTTTATCCTGGCTTTATCCGAAGTGTATAGGCCGGCCCGGATGGTCAGATTCTCTCTAACAGTGAGTAACGTGTCCAGTACGCTGTCCTGAAATACTACGCCGATCATTTCCCGGATAGCTTGACTATCGTGCCGAAGGTCAAGCCCGTTGATGGTAATTTCCCCTTTATCAAAATCCAATAAGGTACATAAAATATCAATGGTAGTGGATTTTCCTGCACCATTAGGACCAAGAAAGGAAAACAGTTTACCCTGTTCTACATAAAAACTGATATCCTTTACCGCATTTATTTTGCCGTAATTTTTTCTTAGGTTGGCTACCTCTATAATTTTGTTCATTGCATGATCCCCCCCCTTATTTCTACTATATAAAAGCCTATGAGGCTTTACAAAATGGAAACTTTTTATTCAATACATAAGGTAAAGAAAGTTGTAAAAAGGACGGAAAGCTTTAATCAGCAAACCGTCCAGGCATTATAATTAAAATTGATAATGTCGTTTCAGACTTTCATTTAACTGGCATGCCAGTGATTTCCAGACCCTCGATTTTCTTCAAGGAACAGGAATAACTTAAAAATTAATTACTTGCCATAAACCGTTGCTTTTATGCTAAAGGACATTGGGAACTTATCCGTATTATAATCATAATTGAAAAGACCATCTCCTATATTGTGCAAGCCCCCAGCATCAAAAAAGTTTTCTTTAAATTCATTGAAATGCTCGATATGCAGTCCCGCAGAAGCAAGGGAATTAATTAAATCAGAAACCGTATACATCCAAAAATATGCCTTAACACCATGCTTTGGCTCAGAGGCATATCCACCGATAGAATCATCAATGTCAGGATCATTCCCGAAATAAGGATACTTTACAACCATTACATTATTGGCAAGCTTCTGTTCATCCATTGCCAGAAAAAACGGATGGCTGTCAAAAACGTAGAAAAATCCATCATCCTTGAGTAAATGCCGTATGGTTTCTCCCCATTTTTTTAGGTCAGGAAGCCAACCGATTGCCCCCTCGGATACGAATACGACATCATATTTTTCATTATGGCAATCCATAAATTTCATGATGTCGGATTCTATAAAATCAATATTTGTGATATTCAAATCTTCTGCCAGCTTTTTTGCATAATGAATATTATCCGGCACCAGGTCAACGCCTGTTGCACTGGCTCCCATTCTGGCAAGCAATATCGTGTCTGCGCCGGTATTACATTGTAAATGTATGATCTTCTTGCCGCTCAAATCTCCAAGCTCATTATGAATATATTTATTGAATTTATGGCTGCCATCCAAAAGAGATTTCTTAAAAGCAAAATAGTAGTCTTGTGAAACCTGGCTCCATGCGTGTTTGTTTGAATCAATCTCGTTCATATTCCTGCCTCCGTAATCATTAATATTGTAAGTTTCATTCATGGATTTTCAATGCCGTAAATACCCGTTACCGGACCCTTTGGCTTTAAGTCCATGATTCCATATTATACCATTCCTTTTATGACAGAACAAGCTTTGCATGATGATCCAATATATAAATTATTACAGGGAGCGGACGAAGAAAAAAAAGAAGGAAATGCAGCAACCATGGGCAGAATGGGCAGTTGAACGAACAAGAATCGGTTTTTAATGTTGATTGTTGTTTCTGCTATTTGGTAAGAAGGTATGAGTCGGGCTGGACACAATTCGTGTTTGAAATTAAGGATTCCTCGAACAAATGTTTGCAATAAGAAAAAAGGTATGATATAATAGAAAAAATCAGTTACTAAGTAATTCAGGTGCGGGCTAGATAAGGTCCGCATTCTATTGTTCTCATATTCAGAATTATAGTTTATTACAGGAGTATATTATGGCAAAACAGTATATCAAGATAAGAGGTGCCAATGAGCACAACTTAAAGAATATTTCCGTGGATATTCCAAGAAATGAGCTGGTTGTCTTAACCGGCCTCAGCGGTTCGGGAAAGTCTTCCCTGGCTTTTGATACCATCTATGCCGAAGGGCAGAGACGATATATGGAGTCTCTTTCCTCCTATGCCCGGCAGTTCTTAGGGCAGATGGAAAAGCCGGAGGTGGAAAGCATCGAAGGACTTTCACCAGCCATTTCCATTGACCAGAAGTCTACCAACCGCAACCCCCGTTCGACAGTGGGTACAGTTACAGAGATTTATGATTATATGAGGCTTTTGTACGCCAGAATCGGCATTCCTCACTGTCCCAAGTGCGGGAGGGAGATCCGTAAGCAGACCATTGATCAGATGGTGGATCAGATCATGGAGCTGCCGGAGCGGACGAAGATCCAGCTTTTGGCCCCTGTTGTCCGTGGACGGAAAGGGGAGCATGTTAAGGTTTTGGAGCACGCCCGGAGAAGTGGATATGTGAGGGTGCGCATTGACGGAAGTCTATATGAGCTTTCCGAGGAAATCAAGCTGGATAAGAATATCAAACACAGCATCGAAGTGGTAGTGGATCGTCTTGCGATTCGGGAAGGGATCGAAAAGCGTCTGACTGACTCAATTGAGACAGTTTTGGATCTGGCAGGCGGACTGATGACCGTAGATGTAGTGGATGGACAACCCATAAATTTCAGCCAGAGCTTTTCCTGTCCGGACTGCGGTATCAGTATTGATGAGGTGGAGCCCAGAAGCTTTTCCTTTAACAATCCATTTGGTGCCTGCCCGGACTGTTTTGGGCTTGGATATAAGATGGAATTTGACGAGGATCTGATGATTCCGGATAAGAGTTTAAGTATTGACCAGGGAGCCATTGTGGTGCTGGGCTGGCAGTCCTGTACGGATAAGGGAAGCTATACCCGGGCTGTTTTGGAGGCCCTTGCAAAAGAATATAAATTCCGGCTGGATACTCCTTTTGAGGATTATCCTAAGGAAATCCATGATGTTCTTATCAATGGAACCGATGGAAAGGAAGTCAAGGTCCATTACAAGGGACAGCGGGGAGAGGGCATTTACGACGTGGCATTTGAAGGCCTTGTTCAAAATGTTGCCCGAAGATACCGGGAGACTTACTCCGAGTCCTCTAAGGCGGAGTATGAATCCTTTATGCGTATCACTCCCTGTCCTTCCTGCGGTGGCATGAGGCTTAAGAAGGAGTCCCTGGCTGTAACAGTAGGAGATAAGAACATTTATGAAGCTACCAACATGTCCATTGTTAAGTTCCGGAATTTTATGGACGAGATGGAGCTGACCCCTATGCAGCACGCCATTGGAGACCTGATTTTAAAGGAAATAAGGGCCAGAATTTCGTTCCTCATTGATGTTGGACTTGACTATCTGACCCTGACCCGTGCTACCGGAACCTTGTCCGGCGGCGAAGCTCAGAGAATCCGTCTGGCGACCCAGATCGGATCCGGCCTGGTAGGCGTTGCTTACATTCTGGACGAGCCAAGCATCGGACTTCATCAGAGAGACAATGATAAATTGTTAAAGACCCTTTTGCACCTCCGGGATTTGGGAAACAGCGTGATCGTGGTGGAGCATGATGAGGATACCATGATGGCGGCAGATTACATTGTGGATATCGGCCCTGGAGCCGGGGAACACGGTGGAAATGTGGTGGCTACGGGGAATGCCAAGCAGATCATGAAGAATAAGGATTCCATTACAGGCGCGTACTTAAGCGGGCGGATTCAAATCCCGATTCCAAAGGAGAGAAGACAGCCTACCGGTTATCTTACCGTTAAGGGAGCTGCGGAGAACAATCTGAAAAATATTGATGTGACCTTCCCGCTGGGAGTCATGACCTGCGTAACCGGTGTGTCCGGTTCTGGGAAGAGTTCTCTTGTCAACGAGATCCTTTATAAATCCCTGGCGAAAAAATTAAACCGTGCCAGGATCATTCCTGGAAAACATAAAGCAATTGAGGGAACGGAGCAGCTGGATAAGATTATTGCCATCGACCAGTCCCCTATTGGACGGACGCCAAGGTCCAATCCGGCTACTTATACGGGAGTATTTGATTTGATCCGCGACTTGTTTGCTTCCACCTCTGATGCAAAGGCAAAGGGATATTCCAAGGGACGTTTCAGTTTTAACGTAAAAGGCGGACGATGTGAAGCCTGCAGCGGCGATGGAATCATTAAAATCGAGATGCATTTCCTTCCGGATGTTTATGTTCCCTGCGAGGTCTGCGGCGGAAAGCGGTATAACCGTGAAACATTGGATGTAAAATACAAAGGAAAGAATATTTATGACGTCTTAAACATGACAGTAGAGGAAGCACTGAAGTTTTTTGAAAATGTTCCTTCTATTGCAAGGAAGATCGCTACGCTCAATGATGTGGGACTTTCCTATATCAGACTTGGGCAGCCGTCTACGGAGCTTTCCGGAGGCGAAGCCCAGAGAATCAAACTGGCTACAGAATTGAGCAAGCGAGGAACCGGAAAGACCATTTACATTCTGGACGAGCCTACGACCGGTCTTCATTTTGCAGATGTCCATAAGCTGATCGAGATTTTACGCAAGCTTTCGGAAGGCGGCAATACGGTGGTTGTTATCGAACACAATCTGGATGTGATCAAGACTGCAGATTACCTCATTGACATCGGACCGGAGGGCGGTGAAAAGGGCGGTACGATCATTGCCCAGGGTACGCCGGAAGAGGTTGCAGAATGTCCTTCCTCATACACAGGATATTATGTAAAAAGGTATTTGGAATAGGCTGCTGGCTGAATGAGATAGGGCCTAAAAGAATTTCTTTTAGCTTTAAGTTTATGAATCAAGCAGATGTGCAAGCATGTCTACTTGATTCATTCGTTTATAATAATGTTAAAATGATGGAACAATAGAGCAGGGAAGATTTCAAGAAAATGCTTGTCAAGCAAGTGGAAGTAGAATATAATGTAACCCAAAGCTTTATTTGTTAAAGATGAAATTAGGAGGAATACCGTGGAGAGAGAAATGATTATCGTTCTGGATTTCGGTGGACAATACAACCAGTTGATTGCCAGAAGAGTCAGAGAATGCAATGTTTACTGTGAGGTTCATCCCTACACACTGTCACTGGATAAGATTAAGGAAATGAATCCGAAAGGAATCATTTTTACAGGCGGTCCAAACAGCGTGTATAAGGAGGATTCCCCACTCTGTTCAAAGGAAATCTTTGATATGGGAATACCGATCCTGGGAATCTGCTATGGCACCCAGGTTATGGCATATATGCTGGGCGGCAAAGTTGCTACAGCACCTGTCAGTGAATTCGGAAAGACAGAAGTTGACGTGGAGACTGACAGTAAAATTTTAGAAAATATAAGTTCCAAAACGGTCTGCTGGATGAGCCATACGGATTACGTCGAGAAAGCGCCGGAAGGATTCCATGTTACAGCTCATACACCGGTATGCCCGGTTGCTGGTATGGAATGCGAAGAACGCGGTCTTTATGCGGTACAGTTCCATCCTGAGGTTATGCATACCCAGGAAGGCACCAAGATGCTTTCCAATTTTATTTATAATGTATGCAAGTGTTCCGGTGACTGGAAGATGGACTCCTTTGTGGAGGCTTCCATTGAGACCATCAGAGAAAAGGTTGGAGACGGCAAGGTGCTTTGCGCCTTATCCGGCGGTGTAGACTCTTCCGTAGCTGCAGTTATGCTGGCTAAAGCTGTCGGAAAACAGCTTACCTGTGTATTTGTTGACCACGGTCTTCTTCGTAAGAACGAGGGAGATGAAGTTGAGGCCGTATTTGGACCCGAAGGACCTTACGACTTGAATTTTATTCGTGTAAACGCACAGGAACGCTTCTATGGTAAGCTGGCAGGTGTGGAAGATCCTGAGACAAAGCGCAAGATCATTGGCGAGGAATTTATCCGCGTATTTGAAGAAGAAGCTAAGAAGATCGGAACAGTGGATTTCTTTGTACAGGGAACCATTTACCCTGACGTGATCGAGTCCGGTCTTGGAAAGTCTGCTGTGATAAAGTCCCATCATAATGTAGGAGGACTTCCTGAGCATGTGGATTTTAAAGAGATCATTGAACCTTTAAGACTTCTGTTTAAGGATGAAGTGAGAAGAGCAGGTCTGGAGCTTGATATTCCGGAATACCTGGTTTACCGTCAGCCATTCCCAGGTCCGGGACTTGGTGTCCGTATCATCGGTGCAATTACTCCTGAGAAGGTAAAAATCGTACAGGAGGCTGATGCAATCTATAGAGAAGAGATTGCCAAGGCTGGTGTTGATAAGGAACTGGGACAGTACTTTGCAGCATTGACTAATATGCGTTCTGTTGGCTGCATGGGAGATGAAAGAACTTATGATTATGCCATTGCATTAAGAGCGGTGCTTACCTCTGACTTTATGACAGCTGAATCTGCGGAACTGCCTTGGGAAGTTTTGGGAACAGTGACCAGACGGATTGTGAATGAAGTGAAGGGCGTGAACCGGGTGCTTTATGATTGCACGGGGAAACCACCGGCTACAATAGAATTCGAATAACATGTATCTGTTCCACCGGAAACCGTCTTTTTGTCCGTCTGGGATTGAACTAAAAAAGAGAACTACTCTAAGCAGAGCAGTAGGATTAATTTTCCTACTGTCTCTGCTTATTTTTATGCTTTTTGTTGGAGTATATTGTGATACTTCCAGAAGTGCAGTACTTAATGGGGCAAATCGCTGACCAGATTATTTTAGATTATGCATTCGTGCACTCTCTAAAACGTGAAGTCGATGCAATTCTGTGCAGGTCATGTGTTCCAGAGGTGTTTCAGATTATAGACGATAGAAGGGTATTGATCTATGATTGACCGAAGCTTCATTTTTGGCCAGAGAATTAGGATTGGAGGAGGTAGTAGAATGAAAAACGCAGAAGTTATAGCAAGCGATTTACTAATGGCTATAAAAGGCGATAACGAACTACTAGAATGCGTATGTGATTATATAGCATGTCCAAGCGAAAAAGATTGCAAGTATGACGGAGGAAAAGACCATACACCTTGTACTGAATGCAAGATGAAATGGTTTAAGAAAGGATTCGAATATCCAGGTGAACCCAAAGTTTAATTTAAAGGGGCGAAAACCTATGATTTCCACCCCAGGAGTACACAATACAATCATGATCGGTAAGTGCAACAGAACATTTTATCAGGAACTAGGGCGAAGAAGTGATAATGAGGTGTTCTTTCTCTGAAAGAAGTGAAAAGAGTTTCCCCTACGTTTGATAATCTGTTCGTAAAATAATATATGCATTTACATAAAAATTGTGAACAAGCTGTACATAACCTTCCGGCCTGACTGGAGTGCTGGGGGCGGAGGGGGAAAAGGAGTTGTTGAATGAATAAACGCAGGCGTAAGAAGTATTGCAATTATTGGAGATGGATAGAACAGTAGAATGACCAGACGCAGTCCAATAAATGAAAATGTAAAGAAAACTACTAGCTATCAATAATTGGGTTAGTGGTTTTTTTGTTGTGTTTTAATCCAGAAAACGAGAAGATTTTTGTAAGAAAGGATTGAACGTGGGACGAAGTGGATTTCACAGAGAGGAAATGTACCTCATTTGGCGCCATGATGAAAGTTATCATCTTTATAGGAGTTGTATTTTTTACAAAACATTCGTGCCAGATGGCCCGAACAGGGACGTACCTAGCTTGGCACATGGCTCTCTTATTGGCATATAATAAAGTAGATGTCCCTATACTGCATAATCGGAATAGAGCGTTCAATAACTTCACTTAAATTCTAATGTAAATAAAAGGAGATCATATGGATAATTGTTCAAAAGACCAAATAAATATCTGTCGCGATTGCTCTCTCTCCTGTAACAATAATCAATGTAAGAGTAATTGTGGATGCAGATGCGGAAAATGCTGTTGCATAACCGGGCCCACCGGCCCCACGGGTCCTCAGGGACCAGCCGGTGCCACCGGCCCCACGGGTCCACAGGGAACCGTCGGTGCCACCGGCCCCACGGGTCCTCAGGGGCTGACCGGCCCCACGGGGGCAACCGGCCCTACAGGCCCACCGGGAACTGCGGGTGCAATCGGCGCAACGGGCCCCACGGGTCCTCAGGGGCCAGCCGGTCCCACGGGAGCAACAGGCCCTACAGGCCCACCGGGAACTGTCGGCGCTACCGGTGCCACTGGTCCTACGGGTCCACAGGGGGCTCCAGGCGGTCCCACAGGTCCCACAGGTCCCACAGGATCGGTAGGTCTATCGGGTGTTCCAGGTTCTAGTTATGTCGGATATTTCTATGGACTGGATCAGACACTGGAAGCGGGAAATAAGGTAAGCCTTATTACAGGTGTTACTAATGGACTTTTCACATTGATTAATAACGGGACTGAAATAAGGGTTGCAGGGTTCGGATACTATTTTATTTCATGTGCTTGGTCGTCAACTGACGAAGGAGCGTTATCGATGGCATTAGCCATTAATGGTTTAAAAATCCCGTTTATGAACTACGTAATAGGCAGAGGGGAAGACGACCTTGTCAGTGTCATTCCAGGAGGGGTAATAGTAAGAATGAATTTTAACGATACCATCTCCATAGTAAACTACGCGCCGGGAACCCACCTGGCTGTGCCGCTAAATAACACCCCCCCGGGAACCCCTTCAAATGCTGCTGCCACAATCGCAGTAATATTTATCGGTAATTAAATAATAGAGCAGATATCTCTTTACACAATTGCCTAAATAAACTACTCATCATAATGCACTTAATTTCTAATGTATATAAGGAGATCATATGGATAATTGTTCAAAAGACCAAATAAATATCTGCGATTGCTCTCTCTCCTGTAACAATAATCAATGTAAGAGTAATTGCGGATGCAGATGCATCTGCTGCATCCCCGGACCTACAGGTCCACAGGGAATCCCCGGCCCAACCGGCCCCACGGGTCCGCAGGGGGCAGTCGGCTCTACTGGCCCCACGGGGCCCCAAGGAATCCCTGGTTCTACCGGTCCCACAGGACCTGAGGGCCCACAGGGAACTGCCGGTGCCACCGGCCCCACAGGACCTATTGGGCCCGAGGGAATCCCCGGAACAATGGGAGTAACCGGCCCAACCGGCGCAACGGGTCCACAGGGTGCCACAGGCCCCACAGGCCCCGCTGGGCCAACGGGGCCGCAGGGATCTGCAACCGGGCCTACAGGCCCCCAAGGTCCGTTTGGCCCCCCAGGTAGTCCTGGTGGGGGTGGGGCTCGATTTTTCGCATATTTCTACGCGCCTGACCAAACTCTGGAGGCGGGAGAGAAGGTATCGTTGATACAAAGTGTTAATAATGGTTTTTTCACTCTGATTGATAACGGAACAGGAATACAGGTTGGAACCACAGGATATTATTTTATTTCATGCGCCTGGTCGGCAGCCAACGAAGGGGCCTTATCAATGGTTTTAGCTATTAATGATGCAAAAATCCCATTTATGAACTACGTAATAGGAGAGGCTCAAAACTTCCTTATCAGTGCCATTCCGGGAGGGTTAATAGTAAGGCTGCTTTTTCATGATATTATCTCAATAATAAACTTCGAACCGGGAGCCCACCTCTCTGTGCCGTTAAATAACACCCCTGCGGGAACCCCGGCAAATGCCGCAGCCACAATCTCACTAATATATCTCGGTAATCAACAGGGCTGATATTGCCAGGTGATATATCTGCTCTACTAGTAGGCGTTAAGAACAATTCAGGTGTCTCAGGCAGCGCAAAGGCTGATTGGGGCAAGAGATATAAAGTAGATGCTTACAGATACAAAATAGCAGAAATAATCTGCTCATCATAACATGCACTTAAATTCTAATGTATATAAAAGGAGATCATATGGATAATTGTTCAAAAGATCAAATGAATATCTATCGCGCTTGCTCTCTCTCCTGTGACCAAAATTCTTGTAAGAATAAATGTAGATGTGGATGCTGCTGCAACATCACTGGACCTACAGGTCCACAGGGAATCCCCGGCCCAACCGGCCCCACGGGTCCGCAGGGGGCAGTCGGCTCTACTGGCCCCACGGGGCCCCAAGGAATCCCTGGTTCTACCGGTCCCACAGGACCTGAGGGCCCACAGGGAACTGCCGGTGCCACCGGCCCCACAGGACCTGTGGGGCCCGAGGGAATTCCCGGAACAATGGGAGTAACCGGCCCAACCGGTGCAACGGGTCCACAGGGTGCCACAGGCCCCACAGGACCCGTTGGGCCAACGGGACCGCAGGGGCCTGCAACCGGGATCACCGGCCCCACAGGTCCACAAGGTGGTCCGGGTATCCAAGGCGAGAGAGGGGCTAATGAAGTCGCATATTACTACGCACTGGATCAAACTCTGGGAGCAGGGGATAAAGTAACACTGACGGAAAGGTTTAATAATGGAGGTTTCGCACTGATTTCTAACGGAACAGAAATTCAGGTTTTTGCAAACGGATTCTATTTTATTTCATGTGCCTGGTCAACAGCCGACGAAGGGGCTCTATCGATGGTATTAGCCATTAATGGACAAAAAATCCCAGTTATGAACTACGTGATAGGAGAGGGTCAGAACGATCTTACCAGTGTCATTCCAGGAGGAGTAATAGTAAATCTGCTTTTTCATGATACTATCTCTATCGTAAACAACCAACCGGGGGCTCACCTCTCTGTGCCGTTAAATAACACCCCAGCGGGAACCCCCTCCAACGCCGCTGCCACTATTGCAGTGATATTGCTGGACCATTAATAGCTTTGAAGTCATCTAATAGTGCATATGTAGTTTGGGGACTTTGAATGACACTTCTGTTTACTACTAATGCCGAATGAATGAGGTGGCCGGAAATTGTTTCCGGCCATTTTCCTTTCTATAAATAAAGGCTCAGCCGTTCCCCATACAGAACAACCAGCTGGCTCAGCACCTGATCCTAGCCACGGTATCTCTGAGCCTATTTTGATACGCTGACACTCAGAGGTTGGAACGGTGTGACCAGGAGAATAGTATTTGATGAGGTGGAACGGAAAGAGGAAAGAAATTGCTTGCCCTGGAACTTTATATGGATTTTGGAATAGCGAGCGTAGTAGGAATCACGGTAATCTGTTATTTAACAGCATTAGGAGTAAAGGCAACGGCAGTAGACAATAAGTGGCTGCCAGTGATTTGCGGTGTTTTAGGTGGAATTATTGGAGCTGTAGGAATGAATACCATTCCTGATTTTCCAGCACAGGATATCATCACTGCTGTAGCTGTTGGAATTGTATCTGGTTTGGCCGCTACGGGTGCAGATCAGGTGTATAGGCAGCTTAAGTAATAACTAACATGGAATATCGGCATCATTTCATGATGGTAGCTGGGCAGTTGGCAACAAATAAAAATACTGTTGCGATATCGCAACAAGTTGTAATGTCACAACTTTTCGGGCTCGGGATAACCCTGGGCCTGTTTTTTTGAGGAGGATTAATATGCAGATCAATAAATTACTTACATCTTATAATTTTACCTCTGGTACCACGAATCGTATCTAGTATATCGTGATCCATTATGTTGGAGCTCCGGGGGGGGGCGCGGAAGCAAACTGTAAATATTACGCTTCCCAATACATTGGAGCCAGCGCGCATTATTATGTTGGGTTTGACGGAGAAGTATGGCAGTCAGTTGAGGAAAAGGACATTGCATGGCACTGCGGGGCATCCTCATACAAGCACCCGGAATGCAGAAATTAGAACAGTATTGGTATTGAAATGTGTGTAAGAAATAGCGGAAGCCAGGCCGACACAAGCCGGGACTGGTACTTTGAGGAGGCTACAGTGCAGGGGGCCATTGAACTGACCAAGGAACTGATGGCGAAGTACAACATCTCTGTGGACCGGGTAATCCGCCAGAAGATTTGCCCGAACCCTTACGTCTATAGCCATACACAGCATACCTGGGACGCGTTTAAGGCTGCTCTGATGGCTTATACTCCGGGTTGGAACTATGATAACAATGGCTAGTGGTATGCTGATTCCAAGACTTCCAATTATAAATCCTGCTGGAAGATTATCAACGGCCACAAGTACTATTTTAACCCGGACGGATATGCAGTCACTGACTGGCAGGTAATTGATGGGAAGGATTATTACTTTGAACCAAGAGCTTGGCATGATCTGGAATGCGCATTGTATGTGACTGATGCCAATGGAGTGCTGCATATCGGGATTTTTTAATATAAAAATAATATATAATATGATATTATTTAAGAAAAACTAAGGCGGAAAAATAATGCGTGTATGCAGAACACTTAACTATGTTGTAAATATAGAGTTGCACTTGTACCTCTTTGTAAAATTTGATAGTGCAAGGAAAAAGGGAATGAAGATAGAAATTGAACTAACTGAGCCAATAACTCACTTGCCTATAGCTCCTAAGGAATATATTGAGATTGCAGACCTTGTTTTAGATAATACCCTTGAAATAATTGCGGAATCATTCGAGAGGAAATTAAAATTTTATATGTTTTATACCGACAAGTTATTCAATATCCTGCTCAAAAAGATTATTCAAGCAAGACATTGGAGAGGACATTGAAAAGTCATGAAAATATCAATTTTTATACTAAGGATGAACAGAATTTAACAACTCAGCATTTGGTAGTGACAGCTTAAATAATAACACTCACGCCGGATCAGGATGGCGCATTGGAGTATCTGGGACTAGCAGAATAAACAAAAATATTAAAGTTATTTTGATAATAAAAAAAGTTACACTTAAGAAGAAAAAAGTGACGAAAATTACAAAAATATATATTTAAGTGATATTACTGTATACTATACTTGTACAGATAAGTATCATGAGAATATAGTAATTGCACTGAGAAACGATAGTGAGTTGTCATAAATAAATCAGGTTAAATAATAAAGAGGAGGTAAGGTCCAATGCAGAAGTGATTATGCAAGATTGCAACTAGGGGATTTGAGAAAAAGGAGGCAGTTTATGAAGAAATTAGGAAGAGTTTTATTTTTAGCAACGGTATTATCATCAATTATGTCGGTATCTGTCTTTGCACAAAATGAAAAATCAGAATCTTCTATAGTGGGACCTAAAGTTCGAGTAATTAGTGTCCATGAAACAGAAGAGGCAAAGCCAATAAATCCGTTATTTAGGAAGGTACCTTTATCTTATGGCTGGTCATTGGATGTAGATGCTGGATTAATTCAAGGGGTAGATGCAAATGCTGAATCAAGTAGCTTTGTAACTGGAAACCCAAGTGAATCACATCCTATTGACTATATGTATCTCAAAATTGATATCAAAAGAACGAGTGGGGGATCCTATGATGACACAAGTGATACTAACACGAGTAATCTTTCTTTGTACTTGAATGATGGTAGCGCTGCATCACAATTGAAAACCGCTAAGAGTACCCATACTTTCAAAAATGCGGGTTATGCCGATTCAACAAAGTATGTTACAAAGAATATTCATTAATTAGAGTTTAGGAGAATGAGCATGCCAGTCTTACATGACATGCTCATTCTCCTAGAAAAGGATAAAGATGAAAAAACTTATTGTCTTAATAATTATCTGTTCATTTTTAGTTTCATGCGGATTAAATTCTAATACTTCCAAATCAAAATACACAAAATTTGATCCTAGCATAGAGAACAAAGATAACATAAAATATTTAGATGTTTCTAAGGCCGGAGATAATGTAAGCTATTCTATTTTAAATCAAGAAGGTGAAATTGAAACAGGATTTACCTACTATTTAAAAGAGAATTCACTGGAAAAATTTATAAATATAGCTAATTTTATAGATACGGATATGGAATATACTCTTTTGACATTTGTTAATTTTGAACAGGTAAATTATGAGGTTGAAGGTGAAACTTATAATTCCTTTACAGCTCTAATTGCTCAAAATTCTGATATACAGATACCGATAAAAATTAATAATCTTAATGCAGGAATAAATGATATAATTTTTCTTATTATTCTTAATCCGAATAAAAACTTACCCAAGTCAAGCGATAACATAAAATTCGAAGACGTACTTTATTTAAGGTGTAATGCTATTTTGGGTGATGACAAGATAATAAAAGAATACGAATATACAGATGTATCTTTAGTCAATGGAGCTGAAAGACCTGTACTGTTACAAGAGAAGAGGAATAATAGTATGTTTGAATTAACATCGTATGATCAAGAATTAAACGAATCAAAAGAAGCTATTATATCGGTTGGTAATAGGCAGGAGACTGAAGAAGAGTATGCGATTATTTTATTAGCAGATTGGAAGCCGGTGCCTATTTCAAAGAAAAATGTAATTTATATTAAATTGGATGCTAAAAGCACTGGACTTATACCAATTAATATTTCTTTTGATGAAGCGGGTTTGCATAACATTGTTGCAATTGCAATAAAAAAACCTTATCATTATGAAGATTTTCGTTCTATAGATGTTACATCTAGCCAATGGGTGATTGCCAATGCTTTGGAACCTTAAAATTATTTTTATATTACTGACAAGTACATTACGTTGGCCAGGATTAGTAGTCTGATCAGTAAGCTATGGAACAATCATGGAGTCATCGGATATATTATAGTGTACTCACATTCATATGTTATTCACCAAAAGGGCCCTGTAATCATGTTAATCTTATGTCTCCTTTGATAAATTTTTTGTATAACCATATATCATGATGACCACTATAACTGCGATAACCAATTCAGTGACTGGCATTGCCATCCAAATCGATTCAGCTCCAAACATAACCGGTAGAAGATAAATTAAACCGCCACTGACAACCAGACTTCTGGCTACTGAGATGAAAAAGGAAGAGCCAGGCTTCATAATGGATTGAAAATAGTAAGTTGAATAGATATTCAACGGAAGTAAGATAAAAGAAAGTCCATAGCTTCTCATAATGAACGGTGCAATCTGATAAATTTCATCTGTTACCGCCATAAATATACGGATAAATTCATTTCGAAATACCAGCATCAAAATCGTCCATAGTAGATTACAACACAGGAAGTATATCAGCCTTGGCGTCTCATTGTTCATTCATGCGTTTTCGTGTAGTTGGAAATTGTAAACTCCTATTCAATGGTGAATCAAAGAGGGAAGGAGATATAGTATGATTTTAATGCTATACATAATGAAATGATGAAAAAAGTGCGGTTTTATTTTCCGGTAGTTTTGGTAGTTATCTTATATTTTATATTTTCAAAAATTTTCTTTTTCCATATTGGCATTGAGAATAGCCTTGTAGTTAGGTTAACATATCCAATTATTTCAATTGGGCTTTCCTTGGTAATATCGATATTATATTATAAAAGGAAGTTTCAATTAACTTTCTCTGTTAACAAGGCAAAAATTAGTATATATTGGCTTTTCATTATGTTCCTTAGCATTATATTAGGAGTAGCTTTTAATTTATTTGATCATTGGCCTTATTTGATCCCTTACGTAGCAGCAGAAGCTGCCAGATTAGGATTTGGAACTCCCGAATATATTGAAGCCGTAAAAACAAGCCCCTTTTTAATGTTGTATATTGGTATTATAGGTCCTATTCTAGAGGAGTTTTTTTATCGTGGGATTTTATTTAACCAATGTGAATTGGAATTAGGAGTAAAAAGAGCATGTTTTTTCTCAGCTTTAATATGGGCAGTATCCCACGGCTGGTGGGGAAGCTTTTTATATGTCTTTCCTATGGGAATAATTATTTCCTATTTTTATCATAAGACAAGAAATATTTTGATTCCAATTTTGATTCATGGGATGAATAATTTCTATAGTGTAATAACTGAATATAAAATTAATAAAAGAATACTTGAAACTTTATTCCATACGAGCTTAGATGATTTGGGTTTAATGAAAGCAAATATAGTAATTGGTCTTATAATATTATTGGCCAGTGTTACGATATTTTACTTTATAGTTCAGCTACAGAAAAAATAGATTTTCATTATTGATAAGATATATATAGAAGGAAGGCGATGCCCTTGTACTACGTAAGATAATCATACTAATAATAAAAATATGTAAATTGAAAGGAGACAAGTATATGTCAAAATTTGATGAATTTGATCTTGATATTAATAAAAAAGGATATAATGAAGATTCAGGAGTGAATCCATTCATTTTTTGATGTAATGCGACAAAGCATACTCACTATTTTTTCTACTTCATTACTAATTGTATACCGATATATTAACAAATTTAGCAGAAAATTGTGAATTTTTTCAGGTTGTACATCTGGGTTCTGTTTAATTAATACGTCTTTCAATTCATTAAACTTCAAATAATCCTTACTTAATCCTTTTTGAAGCCTATGTTGAAATATTGGCGAAAAAAACGCAAGATATTGATGATGGCGAATTTCGTTTATGTTTAAGTGGTGTAGGGCTGTCTCCAGGAGCTGGAAAAACTTTAGGACATTTTGCAGATATGCTTTCTAGCTCGGAAATAAATGACAATATTATTGAAAATGGGCAGGAAACAATTTGCGTTTTAGACCTTAATAACAGTAATAAACCTGAGCTAGTGAATACACCTACTCCAAGAGGAACATGGGAAGGCTGGCCAGTAAGTGATACTTTTGAGCATTATGGAACTTTTAAATATTTTTACAGTATAGGTGGAACAACCGTTACGGCTGTTACAGCAACAATTAGTGCTATAGTAGGTGCTGCTAACATTCAGCCATATGCTTAAATAGCTGTTACTGCAATATCTGCAATAGTAAGATATATTGTTAACAATAGTCTTAAATGGACTTATGTAATAGAAGATGTCTCTTTCAGATGGACTAAAATACCAAATGTAACTTTGCAGCAACGAGCAGTTGAACGCACTATACGTAAGTTTTATGCCGATAGTAATTACGCAACAGTAATTGGTAGTGCTAAAACTACTGTATATGCAAAAAATTATAAGGATTAGGTGGTAATATCAAAAAATACATTATAAACAATTTGGCATATATTGCATTCATTTCATCAATAATTATTGAAGAAAAAGTTAAAACTAACGCTTCTTGGTTAAATATTATAAAAGCAAGATTTGGAACTATCGCTCTTCTTATCTTGATTGTAATTATTGTAAATGTAGTGATGACTATTTTTAAGGATTAGTTGACAATAAATTATAGTGCTTTCATGTTTGATTATATGTCGAGAGTAAATTGTGCTAATACAAGGCGGGTATCCGGTATTCCGGGCCCGCCTATCTTTTCTAATCTTCACTTTTCATAATACTGCTCATACCATCTTGTTTTTCTTTTGTATTCTGATTTCTCTTTCTTTGCTTCCGGATTTCTGAAAAATCCACAAACATCAATATTGGTAGTACAGCTCCCATCAGGTGCTTGATGGGGTAGAAATATTTTTGATGTGACGAAATAAGCACTTCATACAAGCTTCCGTTATAATCTAACACGATACGTTATAATCTAACAACTTTCATTCTTTTTTTACAGAATGTGGTAGATTAAAACGGAAGGAGCAAGTGACATATGATAAAAATTTTACTCTCTTCAAGGCTGGGTGATATGAGATGGACACAAGCTGATTTAGCTCGAAAAACGGGTATTCGGCCAACAACAATCTCGGAGCTGTACCATGAGATGGTAGAAAGGGTAAATTTAGAACATTTGGATCTGATTTGCGAAGCATTGGACTGCGATCTCAGCAACCTGATTGTATATGTACCCAATAAAGAGCCAAGAATTGTAAATACCATCAATGGATCACCCAAGCCAAAAGACATATGATTCATGTCAAAAAGGAGCGCGCTGGAAATACCCGGCGTGCGCCTTTTTTAATGCTAATATTATATGAGGTGTTATGTTTGAGTGACACCCAAATGACACCCAAAAGGTCAAATCGCTATTGATTGTATGCGGAATGAGCGGAGAATTTGAACGAAAATAATCATATGTGTACGTTAAAGTTTACCATGCGGTATTGAATTCGAATAACAAACAGTTTCGGGAACCCCCAGTGTTTATGCGGGTTCCTGGACTTTTTTTATGGCAAGTGGTACCCAAATGGTACCCAAAATGCCAGATAGATGGATTATATGAATTCGATAAGCATACCACGTCTGAAGATTGCTTCACCGGAAAACGTAGCAAAACGATGATTATGGGGATCTTCTTCGCGTTCTGATATCTGTACGCTGCCTTGAACTTCATGAACGTGAGTCTGCTATTTATCATGGCAATCACAACGATCTTTATACAAATGTTGATTATAGTTATCCATATTGATTTACTCCTGTACTCAAATATATGGAAAACGTTGTTTTCCATATTTATTATAAGAAAAGAAAGCAATAAAGTGTTGTTTTTAAGCTGGCCGATGGCAAGGTAAAATATAGAATTAGGATTTTATGTATTTGCATCGTAAAATGAAAACAGATTATTATGAACTTAGCAAAATGTTAGTGATAGTTTAATTAATATAGCGGGCCCGGAATACCGAAGCCCGCTTTTATTATTAACATCTTTTGTTGTCCTTTAAGTCTTACCAGCAGGTTTTTATTATTTCTTATATTCACCATTCACGTTCATGTTCGCATTCACATTCACGTTCATGTTCGCATTCGCATTCACATTCACGTTCATGTTCGCATTCACATTCGCATTCACATTCACATTCACATTTTGGTTTGCATTCGCATTCACATTTTGGCTTGCATTCGCATTTTGGTTTGCATTCGCATTCACATTTTGGTTTGCGCTCGCGTTTGCATTCGCATTCACATTTTGGTTTGCATTCGCATTCACGTTTTGGTTTGCATTCGCATTCACGTTTTGGTTTGCATTCGCATTCACACTCACGTTTGGGTTTACAACTTATTCTGCATTTAAATTCTTCGTTTCTCATATTCATTGACTCCTTTCATACCGTTCTACATTAATAGTATATGGGACAGGCAGGCAAGGTGTGAATTTTGAGAATGGCTTACTATTAGCACCTGAAGGCAGTCAAAAAATGATATGATTCTATGAAAAGGCGACCCAGTTTCCGGATACCCGCCTTATAACGTTTTATTTATCTGCTATAAAGGTATTTACATTAAATCCAGATTACATCTAAAACGTCTATTAAAGCAGCACATATATTATGTATAGTAAAATCGTACTATAATGTATGAACTAAATAGACAAAGTGTTAATAGCAGGTTGCCCGTAATAATTCAACAGGCCCTGGATAATTTGAAGCTCTGTCCTGATCCGGTGTGAGCGCCATCGATACCACAACCATTTTAGCTTTACTGTCCAGGAAAAAAATACTTAGAGTCAGAAGTCCTTGTAAATTCAAGAAAATCCGGCTCTTTTCTTTATAATATGAAACTATAATGGAAAATGAGCCATAATAAAATCGAAAGACCACTCCTTGAAAGGAACGGTCTTTCATTTGGCCTCTACCATGCCAAATTCAAGTAAATATTATATAATAGAAAGGCTTATCAAACTCAAAAATTAGCAAAATTATATAACTTTACCACTGTATAATGCAAGTGTTTTCACGAGATTATGCTAAAATAAATACAAGAAAGCAAAATCAAAAGAGGTGAACCTGTGAATCATTTAATTTATCCTTTAGATCAACAAAAAACAATCAACCGTTTTCTTACGACGGGCACATACTGCCAGCCTCAGGAATTCAAAAAAGCGGTTCTAAAAGGCAATATCAATGAATGGCTAAAATATGGTTTTTCTATCCACGAAAACCCTTGCCGAGGTGAATTTCTCGAAAAAAGAAGGGCGCTGACACCAGAATACATCGATATCAGTCAATACAAGCTTCATGATACCATAACAGTATTTGACCAGGAGAGAACGCTTCAGGTCTACTACCCCTTCGGAAACGCAGGCCTTGATTTTTCTGAGTTTTATTTTAACCCTACCTATCTACGCAGCTACAGCTACTGCTGTCTGTTTTCCGACACTCAGAGCAGCGAAGATTTTTTACTGGAGACTTGCGGTGGTGTCACCTTATGGCTTAATGATGTACTGATCACCGATTTTATCCCGTTCACTCGGAATATGGTCAAGCAGCAGAAGGTGACTCTTCCGCTAAAACAAGGCTTTAATAAACTGGTAATATGCTTAGATGACTTAGCTGAGAGAGATACTGACTACTATTTCCATCTGATTTACTTAGGTGATGAAAAAATACGGATGTGTATTCCGGTACCGGCTGAGATTGAAGCGAACAAAATCTATCAGATCGAACATATGATGGATGATATCTCTTTTGAAAAAGAGGTATACATAAGCGAACCCGTAGAACTTCAGATACATAATCCATTTCACGAACCGTTGCAGATGACAGCTTTTTATAAGCCGGTGGCGGACAAGATGACTGACGCCGGAAGCCTGATAGAAAAACGGACCTATGGACTGACAAATGACAAGACAGAGGTACGGCTGTTTGAGGCAGATGATGTAAAGCCCGGATTTTTTTACTTCCAAATAGAAGTTCTATACGAAGGTATTGCAGTAGGGCGCAGGATAGGTACCCAGGTATTTCATCGCAAACTCTTAGAAACTAAAACTTCCGGGATCAAGGAGCGTAAGCTGGAAGCACTTGCATACCTGCGGGAGGTGGAAGTAGAGAATGTGTACAAGGCTGCTGCTATGCTTTATCTGGACGGAAATGCAAGAGCAGCTAACCAAATATTGCTGGAAGAGTTAAAAGGAATCGAGCTACGCAAAGATTGCAGTGATTTCCATCTTGTCATTGTTATACAGATTTATATCCGGTTTTCTGGTCTTTTATGGGATGAAACGAAGAGACGGATCGAAGAAGTATTGCTTAACTTCCGGTACTGGTTTGATGAACCGGGGAATGATGTTATGTGGTTTTTCAGTGAAAACCATGCATTATTATTTCATATCTGTCAATACGCCGCCGGGAGACTGTTTCCGGAT
Organism: Lacrimispora sphenoides; assembly: GCF_900105215.1. NCBI lineage: Bacteria > Bacillati > Bacillota > Clostridia > Lachnospirales > Lachnospiraceae > Lacrimispora > Lacrimispora sphenoides. The sequence goes on from NZ_FOIP01000001.1 coordinate 3,110,084, forward strand.
CAAATATTTACAAATAGCGGTTTGACTGGAACCCAGCTGGTGGCAAAGGCGGAAATACTATTAGATAAATGGTTTGCCGGATTCTTGGGAGAATATATAACCGAATGGAATTCCAATGCCTATATTCCGGTAGATGTACTGGGGCTATGTTCTTTGTATAATCTGACAGAAGCTGGAAACCAGTGGAAGGAAGCCGCCAGGAAGGCCCTTGACCATATCTTCTATGACATGGCGTTACTGGAACATAAGGGATCGGTCATGACTACCTTTGGCCGCAGTTATGAAAAGGAATTGAAAGGCAATTATACGGCAGGTACCACCTCTTTACTTTATATCGCATATAATAAAGGCTGTTTAAACCGTGCAGCTCTGGCCTACACATCCTTTGCCTTGGGAGAATATGAGCCGCCCGCAGAGTACCGGAAATTTATGGAACTTCCGGAGGGTGAGGCAATCATATATAAAAAGACCCAAGGATACGAAGGTTATGTAAACCTATATATGTATAAAGACTCAACGGTACAATTATCGACCGCAGTAGATTTTTATCCATTTACACCGGGGTATCAGGAGCATATCATGCAGGCGACCATCAACCCCACGGCCCAGGTATTTGTCAATCACCCGGGAGAAGTACAGCCTTACGGCAATGGGCGGCCTAACTTTTTTGCAGGTAATGGAAGCAGGCCAAGAGGTGCACAGTACCGTGATTTAGGGATACTGCAATATAAGATTCCTCAGGAACATCCGGTTTCTTACACCCATGCCTATATTCCGCTCAGTGAATTTAAAGGATATATCGGTGATGATCATGTGGTAACTGTGGAACAGGAGGACGGATATATCGGTGTGATTGCCCTTAACGGTCTGCATATGCAGCAAGAGGGACCTTGCAAATATCGGGAATTTATAAGCCCCGGGCGGGAAAATATATGGCTGATCAAAATGGGCAGAAAAGATGTATATGGAAGCTTACAAGCATTTTATCAGAAGATTAAGAAGATTCAAATGATAAAACAGGAGGATCGTGAGGTTTGGAATATTGTAGGAACCGAATATGGTGATGTGGTTCTTGCTGAGGAAGGACTTTTGATTGGCGGCAAAAAAGCTGCAGATTATCCCTATACCTATCAAGGGGTTATGGAAATAACATGCAGCTAATGTAAATGGAGGAATCAAGGTGATTAGCAAGAATGAAATCGAAGGAATATTAGGCAAAGTAAGCGACAAAATGATGCATCTGAAAAATCCGGGAGTAAAAGAGAAGTTTCCGGTCAGCCTTATTGATATGAACTGTTGGGAGTGGCCTCAGGGAGTAGGCTTGTTTGGACTTTATAAGTATTATTGCAAATCTCAGGAACAAGAAGTGCTGGATTTTTTGATCCGTTGGTTTGACGAGCGGATTTCAGAGGGAATATCGGAGCGGAATGTGAATACGACAGCTCCCATGTTAACACTGACTTATATTTATGAGATTACCCAAAAAGAATCTTACTTGGAATTGATACGTTCCTGGGCTGATTGGGTAATGGATGAAAATGGCCTGTTAAAAACAAAGGACGGATGCTTCCAGCACATGATCACCGGAGATCCCAATGACGGAGAAATCCTGATTGATACCTTGTTTATGACTATTTTGTTCTTAAGCCGGGCTGGAAAATTGCTTAACAGGCCAGACTATGCAGAAGAGGCAGATTATCAGATTGTCAGTCATATCAAGTATTTATACAACAAAGAAGAAGGCCTGTTTTATCATGGCTGGAACTTTAATCAAAACCACAATTATGGCAAAGTTCTATGGGGAAGAGGAAATAGCTGGTATACGGTTGGAATGATGGAATATCTGGAAGAAAGAGATGTTTATCCAGCGCTAAAAAGACATTATTTAAGCGTGTACCGCTACCAATGCCAGGCGATTAAACGTTATCAGGACAAGGCTCACGGATTATGGCATACGGTGATCAATGATGCGGGTACTTATATTGAAATTTCCGCCGGCGCCGGTTTCCTGGCTGGTATGATGAAAGGGGTTCGTCTGGGGTATCTGGAAGCAGAAGAATATCTTCCTGTGATTTCAGAAGGCGTCAAACATATCCTTACGTACATACAGGAAGATGGAACCGTGGATAAGGTTTCTTACGGTACTCCCATTGGTATGAATGTATCATTTTATCAAAATATTCCCTGTTATCCCATGACTTATGGCCAGGCGCTTATGATATTAATGCTTCAGGAGATGATGGAGGATTATTGGCAGAGTTTATGAAGTAAGGAAGGAATGCCCTGAAAGGAAGAATACGGTGAAATCACGCATATTTTATGAGGAATTTGATTCATTTTACTATTATAGCGGCGGTACTCAGAATTGGAATATGCAAGGGCTCCATTTTCATAAGAATTATGAAATTATTTTGGTTATGAGTGATGGTGCCGGAATTTGTATAGACAACCGGGAATATGAGGTGGATAAAGGGACTCTTTTTGTAATTAACAATCGGGAGTATCATAAAACTTCCGGTGTAAAAGGGCAGGATTATAACCGCTATGTGGTTATGTTTGATCCGGATCGTTTAAGGGCTGTATCACAGGCTATGGATTATGACTTCTTTAAATATTTCGAACACCGGCCAGAAGGGTTTATTCACAAGCTGTATCTGAATAAAGAGCATCTTGGAGAAGTGATTGGGTTGTTTGAAAAGGTGGAGAAATGCAGTGTGTCCACACAACAAGGTATGGACGGGGTTGTTTTAAATCTGGCTATTATGGAGCTGCTGGTCTACATTAACCGGCTGTATGATTTCTTCTCAGAAAAATCCATAGATGATGCAGAAATGGCTGCATTTGAAGGTGAGAGCGGACCGGTCCATGACAGGGATCGAATCGAATTAATTAAGAAATATATTGCTGCTCATGTGGAAGATAAGCTGGACTTAGATGGTATCGCCGAACAGTTCTATATGAATAAGTACTATTTGAGCCATTATTTTAAAAAAGAAACAGGTTTTACCATCAGCCAGTATATCACTAATCTTAAGATGACAGCTGCGAAAGGAATGTTAAAGAATGGTTTTTCCGTGACAGAAACTGCGGTGGCTCTTTCTTATAACAGCGACAGCCATTTTATCAATACCTTTAAAAAGAATACAGGAACAACGCCAAAGAAATATGCGACCGAGAAGCAGTAGATGATTGGAACGCAAGAGGGAAACAGGGCTATGCTCTATCTGCCGAACGTGGGGCAGGTTTAAGTATAAAAACACAAAAAAGTTAAGGAGGAATTTACTATGAAAAAAGCATGGAAGAGAGTGGCAGCAGGAATGCTGGCAACCGTTATGGCTGCTTCTTTAGCCGCCTGCGGTTCTAAGGGATCGGGAACAGAGACAACAAAAGCACCGGAAGCAACGGGAGCAGCAGGCGGGGCAGCCGCTGCCGGAACACTGAAAGTTCTGATGCCAGAGGAGCCGGGGGCCGAAAACGCACTGAATAATGCGCTTAAAGCCTGGAGTGAGGAAACAGGAAACCAGATTGATATGATTATCATTTCCCATGATGACCAGCTGACCAAATTCCCGGCTATGGCAAAGAATAAGGATCTGCCGGATATCATCGCAACTACGAGACTTCATCAGTTATATCCGGAAGAATTTATGGATATGGCCCAGGTAGTGGATTTAAGTTTATTTGAAGATTCTGCTTTAAAGATCGTAGGCAAGGATTATAAATCAGATAAGATATCAGGCCTGCCCAGACAGTTTACTACTACCTGCATGTATTACAATGAAGATGCATTTGCAGCCGCCGGAGTAGAGGCTCCAACAGTCGACAACCCATGGACATGGGACGAACTGTATGAGAATGCTGCGAAGATCCAGGCCAGCGGCACTGTTAAGTATGGTTTTGCAGCAGATGTTTCGAGAGCCAGATATGATATTCTGATGTATGCCAATGGCGGTTCTTTAGTAGAAAAAGACGGAGACACCTTTAAAGTCAATGTAAATAATCCAGTAAACGTGGCTACTTTGGAGAAGTTCGTGGCTGCGAATGAAAGCGGTGTTATGCCAAAAGCCATCTGGGCCGGCGGTTCTACTGACAACCCGGTGGAGTATTTTAAGAATGGAGATTCTGCCATCCTTTTATCCGGTTCCTGGAATTATAATTCTTTGACCACAGATGTGTCTAAATTTAAGTTCGGTGTAATGCCGACTCCTAAGGGAAGTGCTTCACAGGCAGCTATTATCGGTGGTGAAGCTTTGGCAATACCGGAGAATGCAGCAGGAAAAGACCTTGCTGTTGAATTTGTAAAATGGTTCTACGATGAGAAAAATTTCAAGAATTATATTCAGGAAGACAAGGGATTATCTTCACTTAAATCAGTGATCTATGAACCGGCTGACGAAAAAGCAGCGGCAGACTTTAAGATTCTTCAGAATGAGGTTTCTTATGTGACAGACAGCTTTATGGTAGATGAAAGCTCTGCATGGAGAACCTACAAGGATAATGAATACCGGGATTACATAAAACGTGCGGTAAGCGGTGAGATCACGGCAAAAGAAGCTCTGGATGCATTTACAAAAGAATTAGCTGAATCATCAGGCTGGACAACTACTCAATAAGAATAAGCAACAAAGTAAAAGGAGGAGACTTATATGGGGAAGAGAAGAAAGGCATTTTCGCATACCAGGGCATTCTGGATGTTTGTGGCACCGGCAGTGCTGTTGTTTTCCGTATTTTTCATCCTTCCTCTGATCTTAAGTATTGGATTTTCCTTTACAAATTATGACGGATGGAAGACGATGGACTTTGTAGGACTAAAGAATTATACGAAACTGCTGGTCAGTAAGGATTTCTATAAGGTATTGGGTAGAACCTTTGTATATATGCTGTTTAGCCTGCCCTTTAAAGTGATTGTTCCTCTTCTTATCGCCACATTGGTTACCTCTAAGCAATTAAAGCTTACTACATTGGTCCGGACAGTGGTGTATATTCCGGTTCTATTATCAGCACTGGTAGTAGGTATTACGATTAACTGGATGTTTGGACAGGAATATGGATTAATTAATTATGTAATACAGTCTTTTGGAGGAACTCCGCTTCAGTGGGCACTAAATTCGAATCTGGCTACTTTTGTAGTCAGTTTCGCCTCCAACTGGGCTTCGACAGGATTTTATATGGTTATGTTTATCGGAGGCATCAATAATATATCCAAGGAATTATTTGAGGCTGCCAGTGTGGATGGTGCCAAACCGGTTCAGGCTTTTTTCAGAATTACCGTACCGCTTTTGTCACCTACTGTTTTTATTGTACTGCTTCTTTCTACTGTTAACTTGTTGAAGGAATACGCATTGGTACAAGGGATTACCTCTGGAGGACCGGGAACCTCCACTACTTATATCGTTCAGTATATTTTTGACCAGGGATTTACCCAGGCCCGCTATGGATATGCATCGGCGATCGGAGTGGTAGTTAGCCTTATCTTTATTGCAATTGCCATGATTCAGTTTAAGATGACCAGAGGAGGTGAGGTATGATGAACAGCGGAAAGAAAAGATTTACTTCTGTGCTTGTCACGGCTATTGGTATGGGCACAGTTTTTGTGATGATATTTCCTATAATCTGGCTGCTTATGAGTTCTTTTAAAGATTCTACGGAATTATTTGCCTATCCGCTGCACTTTTTTCCAAAGGAATTTACGTTTAAGTCTTATGAGAGTGTGATTGCAAGCGGTTTTTTCACTTATGTAAAAAACAGTTTGTTCTTAGCGGTAGTGGGGACGGCAATTACCTTAGTGATCAGTTCCATGTGCGGTTATGCCCTGGCTATTTACCGCCATGATATTCCGTATACAAATAAGGTATTTGGCATCTTTTTACTTGGTACTCTGATTCCAGGAGAGATTCTTACCATCGCTCAGTTTTCGGTAATCAGTGAACTACATCTGTACAATAATATCTGGGGTGTTATCCTTCCGGTGGTGACCACTACAACAGGAATTTTTATGTACCGTCAGCATTATATGTCTATTCCCCTTTCTCTGGCCGAGTCGGCAAGGCTTGATGGCGCCAGTGAGTTCCAGATTTTCCGGTCGATTATGCTGCCCCTTGGATCATCTGTGACGGTAACACTTACTATTTTCTCCTTTATGTGGAGGTGGAATGACTATATTCTTCCGCTTATGGTACTGTCAGATCAGAAGAAGTTTACGATTCAGATTGCGATAAAGAGCTACATTGGTATGATGGGCGTGAATTGGAATGCGATTTTATCTTCTTCCATTATTTCTATTTTGCCTCTCATTATTATCTTTATGTTTTTGCAGAAGTATATTACCGGAGGAATCGCAGCAACCGGTGTAAAAGGGTGATGGGAGGAATGGTCTGTGAAACGCTATATGGAACATATGGTACGGTCGGCAGAAAAGAGAACTGAAGAGTTTCTGGCCCATCAGATGAAAGACAGAGGCAACATTGCCGACGGTGCTTTTGAGACCCAGCTTTTAGAGGCAAAGCCTACGATCTATTTGCTGTCAGCTGCGGTAGCAGTTTATGTGAATCAGGAAAGCAGGTTCTATCATGAGCCGCGTTTGTATGATGCAATGAACCGAGCTCTGGATTTTGTTATCCGGTGTCAAAGGGAGGATGGTAGTTTCGACTATCCTTCCTGTAATTTTCATTCTGCGGCTGACACTTCCTTTTGTTTTAAACGTCTGATTGCTGCCTACCGGCTGCTTGAGGCCTATGAAAAAGAAGATGATACAAAAGAATTAAAGGATAAGTATCAATGGATTATGAGAAAGGCCTTAGATGCCATCGCCACAGGAGGATTTCATACGCCCAATCACAGGTGGGGGATTGCAGCAGCACTTCTTCAGGGAAGCCATTTGTTTAAAGAGCCGGAGCTGTCTGAACGTCTGACTAAGAGAGCCATGATGTATATAAGAGAGGGAATTGACGGAAACGCAGATGGGGAATATGCTGAGCGGTCCACAGGGAATTATAATGCGGTGGTCAACAATTCTATGATGGCTCTTTATGAGGAGACCGGAAATGAAGAATATCTGGGATATGTAGAACGGAATCTGCAAATGATGCTTACCTTTGTAGATCCGGATGATACGATATTTACCCTAAACTCAACCAGGCAGGATAAGGGAAAGGCAGATTATCCTGATAAATATTTCTATCAATATCTTTACATGGCAAGCCTTTCGTTTTCATCTGAGGAGAACCGCAGATTGTTTGAAGGAGCAGCCCATAAGATCATCAGAGACAATATGGAACGGGGAGACCTGGCACCGGATTGTCTGCATATCGTTATGCTGCATCAGAGAATGAAGAATTTTGAATTTAAGGAATATGGGTACTTGGAAAATTACCGTAAGTTTTATGAAGAATCAGGAGTGGTTCGGGTCAGGCAGGATAACTTTGGATACAGTGTATTGAGAGGAAAGGATGAATTCCTCTATTTAAAATGGAAATCAACTCTAATTTATGTACGGATTGGAGAAAGCATAGGGGATAACAGGTATTTTCAAGCGGCTAATATGAAGGTGATGATGGAAGAGAAGGAATATGAGCTGTCTTCTACCGTGGAAAACCGCTATTACCTCCCCTGGAAAGAGGCTCCGGATACCAGTGATTGGTGGAAAATGGACCATACGGAACGAGAGGTGCTGGTAAAGGGTGCTGTGAAGCTTTGGGTTGGAGTGACAGAAGTAAAGGGCGGTGCAGAATTATCCCTAAAAGCAGAGGGGATAAGCCGTGTACCTATTCGGCTTCAACTGTGTGTACCGTCCGGCGCAGTGTTAGAGAGTAAGAGTTTTTGCATGGATACTTATCCGGGAGCTTCAATGATTCTGCGGGAAGGGGATGTTGTTCTTCATCATGAGGGACAACGAATTAAGATTGGACCAGGATTTGGCCTGCATGCGTTTAAAGGACATTATAGTGGTGAGAAGGTGAATTCCCAGGGGTATACCATTTACTTAAATGAATATGTACCCTTTGAGCGTAAGGTGAGGTTGGTGCTGCAGGGAGAGGAAGGGGATATTTAAGAGTGAATAAGGAGTTGAAACGCTGCAGCCCGGCATTTATGCGGGCTGCAGCGTTTTTTGAGTGGTTATGATTCCGGTGTTGATTTGTACCGTTTTGATCCAAAGCGGCTCTGTTTTATTATTTGAGAGTTTAATTGTGAAAATAATATTGCAATGCCTTCATAATATAATCGGAAGCACCGGCTCCATATTTTTTATCAGTGATTTCCCTGATAGTATCATGGGAATAGCTTTCTATTACCATATCCCAGAATCCATCACCCATATCTATCCCTAAATTGTTTTCATTGGAAAGTTCCACTATTTCGTGGACAATATCCTGAATTTCTCTGGAAGCAGCGTCTTTTGTTAAATCAGAAGTTAATTTCACGTATAAATCATTGCTTTTCTGCAATATTTCATCCTTGTTCTTGGCGAGTTCTTTTGATTGCTCCATTAAATCCGTAAAATGTTCCAGATTGTATTTCATGGCTTCCGTGTATTTTTCAATACTTCCAAATTGTTTAATGGCAAGTTTAGCTACGTTGGATTCATCATCTTTAATTTTTTGTATCAGCTGGTTGAAGTTTTCGATGCTGCCCCAATGTTTTATAACATCGTCTTCTTTTTGATTTTTGAATTGCTCCAATGCTTCGATATATTCACTTAGGTCAAATTCTTTAAAACTCATGCACGGTTCTCCTTTTTCTAATCGATCCAGAAGCTCAATAAGTTTGTCTATCCGATCACGTTTTAAACAGAGTAACTTCTTTTGCTTCTTAAATGCTTCAACTTTATCAAATTCTGGTTTTTGCAGTATTTCATTAATTTCTTTCAGTTTAAAATCCAGTTCTTTAAAAAATAAAATTTGCTGCAGCTTTTGCAAGACTTCATCGCTGTACAAACGATAACCAGATGGTGTTAATTCACTCGGTTTTAAAAGACCAATTTCATCATAGTATTGCAACGTCCGTGTGCTGATACCTGTTAATTCAGCAACCTGGCTTATAGTTTTCATGTTTATCAGCCCCTTTCACTTGGATAATTGAGAACAATACAGATATTTGCCGACGAATAATCTGTTTCGTTCCATGTCTAAATGGTACACTATCACGTTACGTAGTAGTCAAGGCTTTTCTGCATATTTTAATGTATTATTTTCGGGATATAGTTTAACCTCATCAAGTAGGGGCGCGGATTTCGAATATCTGATACTCCAGTAATTTACCTTGTCCTCAAACTCAATAAATTCTTTTAGTATTTCAGTTAAATCATCACATTTGTATTGTAAAAACGGTCATTGATATAGTAAAGTAGAATTTGCAACCGCCAGTTGACAAATTATACAGCGCACTTGGTGGTTGTCAACCGGTAAAAATACTATAATACAGACAGTCATATATCACCAGGTGAACGCAGATATTTATTACAGGACATTTGAAGATGGAATGACATAAATAAATTTTGAAAGGATGGTGCATTGTGATATTAGCAGAAAAAATTATTGCATTGCGTAAGAAGGCCGGATGGTCGCAGGAGGAGCTGGCATACCAGATGGGCGTATCGAGGCAGTCAGTATCTAAGTGGGAGTCCGGAACTTCAATTCCTGATTTGGAACGAATTTTAAAACTTAGTCAGGCATTCGATGTCAGTACGGATTATTTATTAAAGGAAGAGATGGAGGCAGATCCGGTATCTATTGCCATGGAAACTGATCGCGATGAGGTTCAGAAGACAGTTACCCTTGATATGGCCAATCAATTCATGGATATCAAGATCCGCGGGGCAAAAAAGACAGCCTCAGGTATCTCGGCTTATGTTTTGTCTCCGGTCATGCTGATTTTTCTTGGAGGATTAACAGAATTAAAAGATGTAAACATCAGCGAAAACATGGCAGGAGGATTGGGAGTGGCCATATTGCTGCTGATTGTCGGAATTGTCACAGTGTTTTTTGTAATGAATGGAATGAAGATGGAATCTTACCAGTATTTGGAGAAAGAAATCTTCCGCCTGGAATATGGAGTGGAAGGTATCGTACGAAAAAGGATGGCAGAATATGAAGGAACCTATAGAATCTTTAATGTGGCTGGTATCTTCCTGTGTATTATCTGTGCTTTGCCATTGATGACAGCCGTTGCGTTAAGCAGCTCAGACTTTGTCTATGTTATGTGTGTAGTGTTCCTGTTGATCATAGTTGCCTGTGCTGTATTTTTATTCGTAATAGCAGGAGAGAAAAAAGGCTGCTTCCAGATGCTGCTGCAGGAGGGGGATTATACGGTAGAGAAAAAACTGGAAAAGAAGCAGACAGAATACCTGCATGTGATCTATTGGAGTACCATTACCGCAGTATATCTCGGCATCAGCTTTTATACGGGAAATTGGAGCAGGACATGGATTATCTGGCCTTGCGCAGGAGTTATGTATGCGGCGGTGCAGGCGTCAGCTGCAGCATTGAAAGGTAAGAAAACGCCAGATTAATTTAAAAAACCAGACCCTTCCTTTTCCAAAAGATAGGGTCTGGTTTTTTATAATCAATATTATCGTGAGAAAAGCGTGATATAGTTACGCATAATGGCATACCGCCCTTCAGGCGTCAGTTTCACCAAGCCACCGGATAGCTGAACGCAATCTTCACGTACTAAAGATTTGATGATTTTCGAAGTAAATTCACCAGTCCAGTGCAAATGCGTCTTTATGGTGTCAATACCTGCTTCCGCATTTTCTTCTGCACTGTTTTCATGATTAGATAGGTGAAAAAGAAGTGTCGCTTTAGCAAATTCCAGTTTCTGATTCCTCCGTCTGAGAAGTGAACGGATCAGTCCCCTGCGGGGCGCAAAAACAAACACAAGGAAGAACACTAATCCGGTAACCACAGCCATACTGCCAGCTATGGACACATCCAGCATAGCCGCCGCCTGATACCCCAGGATCCCATTAACTGCTCCTATGATCCCGCTTAATATCAGCATTCGTTTGAGATCGTCTGTCAGCAGATAAGCCGTCACCGGGGGGCCGATCATAAAGGCTACCACCAGCACAGATCCTACCGCCTGAAATGCTCCGACAGTGGTAAGGGATACCAGCGTCATCAGTCCATAATGTACCAGTGCCGGGGAAAAGCCCAGCACGGCAGCCAGCATGGGATCAAAGGTTGCTATCTTTAGTTCTTTAAAGAAAATGATGATTGCAGAAAGATTGATCAACAGCAGAATCCCTGTTGTGTAAATCGCCTTTGCACCTACATCAACGCCGCCTATGACCATACGGTCAAAAGGAGCAAAAGCCAGCTCTCCCAATAGTACTGAATCAGTATCCAGATGAACTGAGCCGGCGTATCGGGTAATCAGGATAATGGCTATGGAAAAGAGCAAGGGGAACACCACGCCGATGGCGGCGTCTTCCGCCAGCAGCCGTGTCCGGCTTAGAAGCTCCGTAAGCCACACGGTCACCACCCCCATTAACGCGGCTCCCACAATGAGCAAAGGTGAGGAGAGATTGTGGGTGCCGAAAAAAGCGAGTACAATTCCCAATAGAATCGTATGGGTAATGGAATCCGACATCATTGACATTTTACGAAGTACCAGAAACGTTCCGGGGAGAGCGCAGGCCACAGCAACAATAACGGCTATAATTTGAATTTCAATTTGTGGTGCCATCCGGCACACCTCCTTCCAGCTTATATAAAACCTTATTTTTTCTTCGTTGATATACCCTGTGCAGAACACCGCGCCCAGGAGCGAACAGGACGCTGATGATCACGATGGCACTAACGCAAACCACAATAGCCGGGCCTGTCGGCAGCTTTGGAACGAGAGAGCTGGCGGCCGTTCCTGCGATACCGGACGCTGCTCCGAAAAGCGCTGAGAGCGTTACCATGACCCACAGCTTATTGGTCCACTGGCGTGCGGCAACTGCAGGGGTAATCAGCATGGCGCTCATGAGAATAACGCCCACCGTCTGCAAACCGATAATGATTGCCAGTACAATCATAAATGACAGCAGAAGATTCAGCTTTTTTGGGGAAAAGCCAAGGCTCTGGGCAAAGTCGCTGTCAAAAGTGAAAAGCTTAAATTCCTTCCAGAACAGCAGCACCAGTGCCAATAATATAATACCGCAAATTACCATTAGAATGATATCCCGCTGTAAAAGCGTAGACGCCTGACCGAAGATAAAGCGTTTCAGTCCAGCCTGATTGGAGTTTGGTATCTTCTGTACGTAAGTGAGCAGCACCAGGCCCAATCCAAAGAATACGGACATCACCAGAGCCAGCGCACTGTCAAATTTTACGCGGGTATGCCTCACAATACTGACAATAAACAGTGTTGCCAGCAAACCGGAAATAAGGGCGCCCATCAGCAGAACCTCTGTATTTTTACTGCCAGACAGAACAAAGGCCATCACCACACCGGGGAGGGCGGAGTGGGATATTCCGTCACCCAGCAGGCTTTGCCTGCGAAGCACTGCAAAGCTGCCGAGTACTCCGCTGATCAGTCCCAAGAGGGCGGAACCCAGAGCTACTGTCTGGAATGTATAGTCGGAAAATAACGAAATAATACTGCTTAACATCACATCACACCCCTTAGAAGCGTACCGGAGCTTTGGTAGGTCTTTTTTAAATTGTCTTCGTGGAATACTTCCTCCACAGGTCCACAGGCAACCACGCGCAAATTAATAAGGGTAACCCAGTCGAAGTAATCGGGTACCGTCTGCAGATCGTGATGGACGACCACCACGGTTTTATTCTGTTCCTTCAGTTCTTTTAACAGTGCTACAATCGCCCGTTCCGTTTGAGCGTCTACCCCCTTAAAGGGTTCATCCATAAAGTAAACTTCAGCTTCCTGTGCCAGGGCGCGGGCCAGGAAAACCCGTTGCTGCTGGCCGCCGGAGAGCTGGCTGATCTGGCGGGAAGCATATTCCTGCATGCCTACTTTTGCCAGCATTTGTTTTGCCAGCTCCACATCCGGTTTACCGGGACGGCGGATCCAGCCCAACTTTCCGTAGCAGCCCATCAGCACCACATCCTGCACTGTGGCTGGGAAATCCCAGTCCACACTGCCGCTTTGAGGTACATAGCCGATGCGGTTTTTTAAGGTACGTATATCATCATTTCCGTCCAGAAACCGGACGGCTCCGGTGACTGGCTTTAAAAGTCCGAGCATAGCTTTGATTAAGGTCGTTTTACCGGCTCCGTTTGGACCGACCACCGCCATCAGTTTTCCCTTTGGGATTTTTAAGTCTATATCCCAAAGGACAGGCTTGGCGTCATAGGCTACGGTTAAATCCTCTACCTCCACTGCATAGTTTTGTTGTCTTTCCATATGATTCCCTCCTGTCACTTTAATGCATCTACAATCGTGTCAACATTTGCTTTAATGGTCAGGATATAAGTGTCGGCTCCGGACTGGGCATCGCCCAGGGAGTCGGAATAAAGCTCTCCGCCGATGGAAACATCAAAGCCCTTCGCTTTTACCGCAGCCTGAAGCGCTTCAATGGTTTTTGGCGGCACGGAAGATTCTACAAAAATCGCCTTAATCTGCCGTTCCACAATAAAATTGGCCAGATCACTTACATCGGCAGTACCTGCTTCCGCATCGGTGCTGATGCCTTGCAGACCCCGTACCTCAAAGCCATAGGCTTTGCCAAAGTACTGAAACGCATCGTGAGCGGTCACCAGCACGCGGTATTTTTCCGGCAGTTCATCAGCGCGGCCGCGAATGTACGTATCCGTCTCATCAAGTTCTTTTAAGTAAGCGTCCAGATTTGCCTCATAGTCTGCCTTTCCATTGGGATCGGCGTCTGTTAATCCTTTTGCAACGGTTTTAGCTGCATCCTTCCATAGGGAAACGTCGAACCAGATATGAGGATCGTGGATGGAGTTGTCATCCTCCCATGCCAGAAGCCTGGATTCGTCTAAGCCCTTTTCAATGCAGATGACTGCTGATCCCTGGTTTGACAGGTTCTCAAATATTTCCCCCATTTTTCCTTCCAGATGCAGGCCGTTATACACTACCACATCCGCTTTCTGCATCAGAGAAACATCTCCGGCACTGGCCTGATACAAATGCGGGTCAATACCTGGCCCCATCAGGCCGTTTACCGTAACCCGTTCCCCGCCGATGGATGAAACCAGATCAGCCAGCATGGTGGTGGTAGCGACTATATTTAATTTATCTTTTGATGAGTCTTCGTTTACCGCCGGAGCAGAACAGCCCGTAAGCAGTAAGGTGAAACTCAGGATCGTACCAAGAATGCCTTTCGTTTTTTGATTCATGAGAAACCTCCTTAAAATATATTTGGTGTTATCCCCCCTATGTCTCGTCTACATAGATTTGACAGGCGGCCTTATAACTGATTTGAACACGTTTTCCTTCCAGGTCGAGGGTCAGCGGCCCTTCGTATGCGGCAGCTTCTATAATGCGGACAGAGCATCCAATGGTGATTCCGCTTTCCTGCAGATAGTCTAAAAGTTCCTTTTCTTCCTTTACACGCCGGATATGGGAGGTCGCACCCATAGGAAGCAGGTTTAAGGTCAGCAGCGGAGCGTGGTCGATTTGGCCGTCGGGATGGGGAATTGCACTGCCGTGGGGGCAATAGGCCGGGTAATTCAGAAATTTATCCAGCCGTGCGGTCAGCCGTGACGGGGTGATATGTTCCAGCAGTTCTGCGTCTTCATGTGCCTCACTCCACGAGTAGCCAAGATGGCGCATCAGGAAAACCTCCCAGAGCCGATGGCCCCGCACCAGCGAAATGGCAACCTGAATTCCCTCAGGCGTCAGGCATGAACCTTTGTAGGGCTCATAATGAGTCAGCCCCTCCCGTTTCAGCTTTCCAAGCATTTCTGTCACAGAAGCAGGAGCGATCTGCAAAGTTTCCGCAATCTGTTTATTGCTTACCAGCCCTTCCATACCGCCGAGCTTATAAATAGCTTTTAAATAATCTTCTTTGTTTGGTGTCATTTTATCTTCCTCCGTTTTAGAGATATAAACCCCGCCATCTGCGTGGGTAAAGAAATTGTTTGAAGAGTAAAAGTTCTTTATACCGCTAATAATTTCACAATTCCCCCAATCAGCAGGATAAGGGCGGTTACTATTAAAGTAGGTATCTTGCTGCGAAAAAGCTGTTTTGTATAAGTATCCATAATTTTCCTCCTGTTGTGTCGTTGTATTTAAATGTTTAGGCATACCTAAACTTTATTATATTATATGCCTAAATATGTAGAAATGCAAGTGGTTTACATATAAAATCAATCATTTCATTATTCAGTTCTGTTAGGGGAGGGAAATAACGTTTCCCTTGGCTAATTTATGGGACCTAAGTAGAAAGTGTTACGAATACACTATATAAAGTAAAAAAAACAGAGGATGAATGACAATGAGCCAACTTCCGCCTCAGGAATTCCGTACCGTCCGGGGATATGAACTGAAAAAACAAAATGAGAGCAGACTTACGCCTGCTCTTGAGGATTATCTTGAAATGGCGTACCGATTGTGTCTGGAAGAGAGCTGCACTCGCATAAACAGACTTTCAGGGCAGCTGCACGTTCGTCCGTCGTCTGCGTCAAAGATGGTATCCAAGCTTGTCCAGCTTGGATATTTGAGATACGATGGCTTTGAAAATATCCTGCTGACTGATGAGGGAAGAATAACCGGAGAATATCTGCTGGAACGTCATAATACTTTGGAGCGTTTTTTTACCATGCTTAAAAGCCCGCGTCCATTGGAAGAAGCAGAATTGGTTGAACATATGCTGGGAGATTTGACTGTATTGGAAATAAAGATGCTGATGGAGTTTTTTATTCAAAATCCGGATGTTAAAATACAGTTTGAGAGTTTTAGGGATATGGTTATTTCTAAAGATTAAATGGTCTTCAGTAATTAAAGGATTGCAGTAAACGCTTGTTAGGTCATGAATTAATCAATGCCTGATCAAGTATTCAAACGTTATTTCATTCCCGTTTCCCGGGCGTAAGGATTTACGTGTGGCCGTCATTCTTTACAAGTAGCCTTTTATAAGTTGCATCCACGCCGATCGCCCCAATCGGAGCAGTGATCAGGATCGCTAAAACCGCAACTGTCAAAATCGTATTGCCGGCTGCAACGCCTGCCGCCGAAGGAAGTCCGCCGATTGCCGCCTGTACAGTTGCTTTCGGCAAATATGCGATGGCACAAAACAGGCGTTCCTTTGCGTTTATTGGGGTTTTGGCAAGGCAGAAAAATACGCCGCATATCCGGATCAACAGGGCGATAAAGATAAGAGCGACAGCCGCAAATCCAGCCTTTGCTGCGTAGCTGATATCCACCGTCGCGCCCACCAATATGAACAGCATCAATTCCGCAGCCACCCAGATTTTTGAGAACTTGCCCGACAGGCGCTTTGCTAAAATATCGTACTGCTTTAAGATAGTACCGCCTAAAGCCATGACAGCCAGTAAGCCCGACATGGGCACATACGCTTTAATGGCTGTTTCAAGAGAAACCAGCAGGAATGCAGTGCTTAATAGAATCAAAATTTTGACCGTATCCCGTATGTGGATTTTTTGAAACAGCTTCACCAAAACCAGGCCCAGTAAAACACCAACCAGTAAGCCTGTTATAATGGCGATTGGTATTTTTATAAGGCTTATAGCATCAAAGCTGCTTCCCTCGTACATGCCCATAAATGATGTAAAAAGGACAATGACATAAATGTCGTCAACGGACGCTCCGGCCATGATAAGCTGGGGGATGCTCTTTTCCCGGCCGTAGCCATGCTCCATCAGCTTTAACATTTTAGGCACAATCACTGCCGGAGAGACTGCACCGAGCACTGTTCCCATAATAGCTGCTTCCAAATGAGAAATCGGAAAGAACATTGGTGCAAAAATAGTAGTGGCGGCTATTTCAAAACTTGCCGGAATGAAGCACATAAGGATTGCCGGGCGGCCAACCTTTTTTAAATCCTTAATATCCAGCGCGAGCCCTGCCCTTGTAAGGATCACGATCAGGGCAATTTGTCTCAAATCAGCAGAAATATTCAACAGCTCCGGCGCGATCAAATTCAGTGCATACGGCCCTAACACAATACCAGTGAGCAGCATACCCACAAGGCCGGGGAGTTTTAGTTTCTGCATGGTTCCGCTCAATACCATGCCGCAAAGAACCATCATTGCAAGACTGAAAAGCATACTTATCCTCCTTTGTGCAGAAATGTAAAAAAGCCGACACTTCTGCAATGAAATAATTGCAGAAGTCATCAGCTTAATAAGCGGTTCGGCTAAAATCAGCACAGGGAGAACTTCATTCCCTTTGGCCATTATAGCAAAGATGTTTGAAAATTTCAAGGAATAACTCATAAGATCTTCTTATAATCCTCTTCATTATATCTTATGGCGATACAACGTGTCATATCAAAAAATCATATAAAAAAACGTATCAAGCCAATCACACATCCCTTTTTAAAAACTGTTCATCATACATCTTCTGCGCTTGGTCCAATGCAATAGTGGGAGATTGAACATTGCTGTAAGCATTTTTCACCGCCATACCGATAATGCTCAAAAAACGGCGTTCATCAAATGGAAAACCGGACAACTCAGGCACCCGCCGCCCTTTGGCCATTACAAAACAGTCCTTTGCATAATTTAGCCATGGATAAGAATTGACGATTTCATAATTTTCATAGGATTTCTTACAGGGGGAAACGCTTCCCAGCAGTGTTTCAGCGGAGGCGATTGTTTCACTGCATATCCAGCGGATAAAGGATAATGCTTCATTGGCCCGGCGGCTGTATTTTGAAACGCCGAGAGTTCCGCCGCCGATGACTGGGTTGCCGCCGGGAACCAGAGCATATCCGATATTTCCCACAACCTTGGAAGTTGAACTGAGCAGGTCAGAAGCATAGTTGCTGTACAGCAGGGTCATAGCAATGTTTCCGCTGGCAAAAGAGGTGGCGGTATTGGTCCACCAGGAATTATACTTTGGGCTGGAATAATTGCGGATATCCACAAGCTGTTCCAATGCCCGGACCGCGGCCGGAGAATTCAGGGCCACATTGTAGTGTTCGTCATACAGATTGTCCTGATAACTGAAAAAACGGGCCAAAAATTCAGAGCCTGCTACTCCGGTGGAACCAAGAGTGAGAGTGGCCCCATAATCCACAGGAGATGTTGGGTTCAGAGATTTTGTAAAGAATGCGGCAATCCGGTTGAACTTATCAAAAGTATCTGGAGGGAGCAGCTCTTCCCGGTGTTTTTCAAAGTACATGCGGCGGTAAATAGGGTCATTGAATAAATCTTTTCTGTAAAACAGAAGCTGCATACTTGGAGAAGTGGGCAATGCGTATACATGTCCGTTGATCATTGAAAACGGCTCAATGGTACCATCTATAAATTCATTGAGACATTGAGAGACCGACGGATCGATTCCATCCAGTGGCTGTAATATTTTTTCTGCAAACCAGGATAACCAGGTCACATCCAGACGCAGGATGTCGAATACGGAGTCCTTTGTCATATTTGTAAAGGCTTCATAGATTTCATCGTAGGAATAAATGGTGATGTTAACGGGTATCCCGGTTTTTTGAGTATACAGGCGGGAAAGGCTGCGAAGAGTGTAAGCGCTGGGGGTGTCAAGGGTCAGGATGTTTAACGGGGATTTGTTATCGCTGTAGATGATATTCGAAAACCAATCACGGAAACCTGAATTTTCAAGAATTCTTTTCTCCGGATATTTGCCTGAGGGATCATTTTCAATCAGGGTTTCGGCAGCGATCTTTCCCAACTGGCGGTAATTCAGTTCGTATTTATCAAAGTCGTTTTCGGGCATGGTAAATACAGGAGAAACGGTGTATATATTTAAGCTGAGCTCTGGGTAAAAGGTATTATGTATATCTTTTACAGATTCAGCAAAACCGTAATTGGATATAAAAATGGCCTGGGGCGTGGAATCATGGAAGATCTGCATAATGTTCTGCAGTTTCCTGTATGAGTCCGTCTGTATGTGGTGCACGGAACAGGAGGAGCTCTTCATCGTGTCCATAAAGCCGTCATAAAATGCCAGCTCATTGGACAGCCGAAGGCTACCGGTCAAAATACAGATATTTGTATATTTCTTTTCCAAAGCCTTCCTGGCTAATTCTTTTCCTGCCTGTCCATAGTTGAATCCAATATATTTACAGGATATATCAGGATCCCGTTCAATGAAAATGATATTTTCCCGGATCTTTTTCTTTCCCTCTAAGTATGGAATAGAGTCTGACTTGGAGGTAAAGGAAGTAAATGATGCAATTCCTGCGGGCATAAGGGAACGTATGTCCTGTAAGGCATTGATCTCAGCCTCCGGCTGATCGTCATTGGTGAGATACTGACATACGGAATAACTATGATTTTCGGCATAAGCCTTAAAACTCATAAAAAAATCGATGTATTGTTTGGAACGCAGGTTTGGAAGAATGACGGCTAATAAATCGGAGCGCCCCTTGCGCAGTAATTTAGCTCTTTCATTGGGGATATATCCAAGAGAGGCAGCGGCATCCATTACCTGTTTTATCTTTTCGCTGCTGACGTTGCCTTTTTCATTTAGAACATTTGAAACAGTTCCCTGGGCAACACCGGCGGCCCTGGCAATATCTTTAATAGTAACCATAAAATACCTCCATAATTTACCAGAAACAAATGATTATTTATAGTATAACATATAAAATAAAAAATGAAACCTCTTTTTAAATGTGAAAAACAAACATTAAAATGCAAATATTTGTAAATATATTGTATGAAATATATAAAAATATTATTGACACGTTTCAATCGCTGTGATAAACTACCCATGTAAACATCGATTGTTGAATTTAAGGAGGGGTTGTTTTGAAAAAAATGAAACATTTATCTGCGATCACATTGGCAATGGTCATGGCTGCAGCAGGTGTATTGACTGGGTGCGGCGGCAATTCAACAGGTGCAGCAAAGGCAGAGCAAACGGAAACAAACGCCGAGTCAGCCTCAGCGGATACAGATTCTGCAAAGGCAGAGCCTCAGGAAAATGCGGGGGATGCATTGCGCCTGACGTTTTACTATCCGGTCAACGTAGGCGGATCAGCTGCACAGCTTATTGAAAAAATCTGCACGGACTTTAACTCGGAGAATCCTGATATTGTTGTTGAACCGGTTTATACAGGAAACTATGACGACACTGTTACAAAAATCCAGACGGCCGTACAGGGAGGAACCCCGCCGGATGTGTTTGTAAGTCTGGCGACCCAGAGATTTACCATGTCATCTACAGGTATGGCTATGCCGCTGGATGATTTTATTGCAGCTGACGGAGAAGAAGGAAAAGCATTCATCTCAGACTTTCTTCCTGGATTTATGGAAGATTCTTATGTAGATGGAAAGATTTATTCAATTCCTTTCCAAAGAAGTACGGAGATCCTCTATTATAACAAAGACCTGTTCAAGGAAGCCGGACTTGATCCGGAGAAGCCGCCCAGAACCTGGGAGGAGCTGGCGGATTATGCGGTGAAGCTGACAAACAGCGACCATTATGGTGTTGGCATCGCTTTGAATTCCGGCTCTGCTCAGTGGACGTTCACAGGATTTGCGTTACAGAACAGCAAAGACGGTAAAAACCTCATGAGTGAAGATGGAAAGACCGTTTACTTTAATACCCCTGAAAATGTAGAAGCCCTTCAGTTCTGGCTGGACCTCCAGAATAAATACAAATGCATGGCAGAAGGGATCGTACAATGGACCGACCTGCCCACACAGTTCCTGGCAGGGGAAGTAGCTATGATCTATCATACCACCGGAAATATGACCAATATCAACAGTAACGCCAAGTTTGAGTTTGGTACGGCATTTATGCCGGGACATGCACGGGATGCGGCTCCCACAGGCGGCGGTAACTTCTATATCTCAAACGGAATCGCGAAGGAGCGTGCGGATGCAGCTTGGAAATTCATTAAATTTGCTACTTCTACGGAAAGAGCAGCCCAGTGGAGCCTGGATACTGGTTACGTAGCGACCAGACAGTCTTGCTATGATACGGATCTGATTAAAGATTATTATGCAAAGGTTCCTCAGGCTTCCATCGCTTATGAGCAGCTTCCCTTTGCAAAACCGGAGCTGACGACTTATAATGCGGCTGAAATATGGAGGATTTTAAACGATAACATCCAGGCGGCAGTAGTGGGAGATATGACAGCACAGGAAGCGCTGGACCAGGCCCAGGAGGAAGCAGAGGAAGTTTTAGCAGATTTTCAATAGTATAGGAAACCGAAAGGGGATTGCAGCTTGCAAACCCCTTTCTTTAAAGAAGGGTGACGGATCGATGAATGGTGATTTAAAAAAGAAGAAGGAATTGAAACATAATTTCACGGCATGGATGCTTGTTGCCCCGGCACTGGCGTTCATGCTGGTATTTACAGCGTACCCTGTATTCAGGAGTCTGTATCTAAGCCTTATGAAATATAAAATGGGAATGGGGGCGCCAGAGCTTATTGGGCTGGAAAACTATGCAAAACTGTTTTCATCAAAGCTGTTTTGGAAGGTAATGGGAAATACAGTCTTTTTTGCACTGATTACCGTACTGCCCAGCATGGCTGTGGGATTGGGCCTTGCCGTTCTGGTAAATAGAAGGAGCCGGACCATCGGTTTTGTAAGAACGGCTTTCTTCTATCCGGTTGTAATGCCTATGATAGCCATAGCCAGTGTCTGGATGTTCATCTATATGGCGAAAAACGGATTGTTTGACCAGATGCTCATTAGCATGGGCTTTCGTCCATTGAACGTCCTGTCAAAGAAAAGTACGGTGCTGCCTGCCATGGCGGTCATGTACGTATGGAAGGAGGCAGGATATTTGATGGTATTTTTCCTGTCGGGGATCCAGAGCATATCAACGGAGGTCATGGAGGCTGCAAAGATCGATGGGGCCGGAAACTTAAAAATCTTTAGAAAGATTACCCTGCCATTGCTGGCCCCTACATTCCTTTTTGTATCGACCATTGCCTTTACGAATAGTTTTAAGCTTGTGGATCATGTTGTGATCATGACAGAGGGGGCTCCTAACAATGCCAGCACCCTCCTTCTTTACTACATTTACCAGCAGGGCTTTACGAATTTTAATTATGGTGTGTCCTCCGCACTGACGGTTATCATGCTTTTCTTGCTGTTAATTGTGTCACTGCCGAGATTTATAAGCCAGGACAAGAAGATCCATTATAATTAGAGGGGAGAAGGTTATGAAGAACTTAAAGAAACTATTAATATCCATTTGTTCCGTACTGCTGGCAACCGCGTGGCTGGCTCCCCTGTTTTGGCTTGTTTGTACAGCTTTAACGGAGCCTACGTTTAAAATGGCGTTCTTTCCCAATTCTAAGTTTACTTTGGGCAATATCGTGTATGTGTGGAATGCCATACCCTTTGGAAGATATTATTTAAATACCCTCTTCCTTGTTGCGGTAACATTTTGTATTCAGTTTGTTACATCTACCTTGGCTGGATATGCCCTTGGTGTCATGGAGTTTAAGGGACAGTATCTGGTGATGGCAGTGATTTTTATGCAGATTATTATACCTAATGATGTACTGATTACGCCTAACTTTATGACCTTATCGGAGATGGGGCTTACAGATACAAAGCTTGGCATCATGCTGCCGTTTTATGGAAGTGCCCTGGCAATCTTCCTTTTAAGGCAGCACTTTAAGACCATACCCAGGGCCTTAGCGGAAGCGGCAAGAATTGACGGCGCAAATATATGGCAAACCATCTGGCAGGTATATATGCCATGTGCAAAACCGGCATATATGTCATTTGCAGTCATTTCGGTCAGCTATCACTGGAACAACTATCTGTGGCCGTTAATTGTAACAAATTCCCCTGCAAACCGCACCCTGACGGTGGGTCTTGCTATTTTTGCAAAATCCAAGGAAGCAAATATGCAGTGGGCGAATGTCTGCGCAGCCACGTTAATTATCATACTGCCGTTATTAATAGCCTTTTTCATCCTGCAAAGACAGTTTATGAGCAGCTTTGTCAGTGCAGGCATCAAGGAGTAGGGGGAGAAGACGATGGAATTACATTTTTTAGGCTGTGGATCGGCATTTTATCCTCAGTATAAAAATACCAGTGCATATTTTGAATTGAACAATGACCTCTATTTGATCGATTGCGGAGAAACTGTATTTGAAGCATTGCTCTCATTGGTTGATCTTGAACAATACAGGGAAATTTACGTTGTGATCACACATCTGCACGCGGATCATGTGGGAAGCCTGGCCTCTTTGATTTCTTATACTTATTGCATGTTGGATAAGAAGCAGGTTACCGTTATTCATCCCAAGCCTACGATTGCCCAGTTATTAAGCCTTATGGGGATCGGAAGGGAGTTTTACCGTTATAAAGAGGCTTATAACGGCAGCAGTGTAGAATTTGAAGCGATCCAGGTTCAGCATGTGGATAATATGGAGTGTTTTGGCTATGTCATAAAAGTAAATGGAGAAACGATTTATTACAGCGGAGATTCCTCTCATCTGCCTCAAAGAATACTGGAGGATTTTAAAAAGGGGGAAATCAAGACCATTTATCATGACACAAGCACCCATGATTCTGACTATGCAACCCACTGTTATTATGGTAAACTGGAGGCATGGATTCCCCATGAGATGAGAAGGAGGGTATTTTGCATGCATTTGGATTCTGATTGTAAAGATTTGTTGGAAGGAAAAGGGTTTTCCGTAGTAAACGTGGATGGTGATTCGTATGCTGAATCTAGGTGATTTTCAGGAACTGAACGAAATTACAATTACAGTACGTATATGCCTGGCTCTGATTATAGGCGGCATTCTGGGAATGGAAAGAGAAGTCAGGAAGCAGCCGGCAGGATTCCGGACGTATATGCTGGTATGTATGGGATCGGCAGCAGTGATGATGACCAACCAGTATATTTCGCAAACCTTTGGCGGCTCAGACCCCTCAAGGCTTGGCGCGCAGGTGGTCAGCGGGATCGGCTTTTTAGGGGCAGGTACCATCATAGTGACCAGAAATAATCAGGTAAGGGGTTTAACCACTGCCGCCGGATTGTGGGCGGCTGCCTGTGCAGGGCTGGCTGTTGGCATCGGGTTCTACAAGGGGGCAATACTTGTGGGATTGGCTATCAGTCTGATTATGACGGTTTTCCAAAAGGTTGACAGCCGGCTTATGGCAACTTCAAGAATCTTTAATTTGTATATGAACTTCAATGCTGCGGCAAATTTGAATCTGTTTCTGGAAAGCTGCAAAGAAAGGAATATACAAATTATTGATATCCAGGCATTTAAAGCAAAGGGCAAGGGAGAAGACGGTATCATTGTCATGATCACATTGAAAACTGCAAAAAGAGAGCCCCGGGGGAACGTATTGCAGTTTTTAGGTATGGCAGAGGGGCTTAAGTATATGGAGGAATTGTAGTTTGATGGACAAAGAATTACATATTGACAGGAAAGAAATCGAAGAGCTTGTACTTGATACCAGATGCTTTTTTAATGACCAGCGGCTGGCAGCAGATGTCCGGTCTAAGGGTCCGGCGGATTACGTCACTCAGGTAGATATCCAGGTTCAAAAGTGGCTGAAAGAAAAACTGGAGGAGAAATATCCTCTGATCCAATTCATGGGAGAAGAGAAGAACAATTCGGACCTGGATTTTAACAGGCCGATGTGGATTGTGGATCCGGTGGATGGAACCACCAACTTACTTCATGATTACAAACAAAGTGCCGTAAGCATAGGCTTATGGGATGGAAAAAGAATAGGGTTAGGAGCTGTATACCTGCCATTCTTAAATGAATTTTTCTGGGCGGTAGAGGGAGAAGGCGCTTTTTTAAACGGCAGCAGAATCCGTGTCAGCAATAATAAAACCCTGGAAGAATCGTTGATCGCCATAGGCACAAGCCCTTATTATAAGGAAAATGCGGAAAGAATCTTTGATATGAGCAGAAGGATTTTTATAAAATGCCAGGATATCCGCCGAGGCGGCTCCGCTGCCATTGACATGGTGTATGTTGCCTGCGGCAGACTGGACGGATATTTTGAAATGAATTTGAATCCATGGGATTATAGCGGAGCGTACCTGATTGTGAAAGAGGCTGGAGGAATGGTGGCTGAATTTGACGGTTCCCCGGTGCAGTTTCATAAAAAGAGCCATCTCATAGTCAGCAATGGACATATTTGGCATGAGATGCAAAAGGAGATCTGTATCTAGATTCAAGTTGCGATATGCTCCTTCCTATAACGGACAGTTTACATTATAAAAACTGTTCGCCGCAGGAAGGAGCATATGTTTGTATTGGGGAAAGCCTCCCAAGAGAAGGTTCAAAAAAACAGGAAGTATCGCGGCGTGCTGCTCTTGTATTTCAGATACTCATCCCCAAAGGCACGAGGCAAATACGTTTCTTCTTCCAAAATCTGAAAATGAAGCAGCAGGATTCCAATGAACGCGGAAAGGATGCTGATCATGTTTGGAAGGGCAAGAGAAGAGCCTATATATAGTAAGTCAAAGCCCACAAAAGCCGGATTCCTGCTGACCTTATATATGCCTCGTGTTACAATGGAAGTTTTTTGGGTTTCGTCCACACCTGCGCGCCAGCTGTCACGCATGGAGGTAATAGCCAGTACAAAGAAAATAACCCCGCCTCCCGTGAGTGCAATTCCTATCCACCGTACACTGTCAGGAAATGAAAGAGGGAGCATGAAACGGGAAAAGAACACGCTTGCGTACTGAATAGCTGCAATGCCGTAGGTTGCTGCAAGAAGAGCCGTTTCTATTGCAGCCGTTTTATGAGGTTTGCGGCCCTTTGCCAGCCGGTTTGTGTGTATGCCCTTTTTCCGAAGAAGGATTTGCTTCGTAAAATAGGCAATGTAAAAACAGGTTATTAACGCAAATATGCTGATCTGAAAAATCATTCTATCACCGCCTTGTATGTAATACCTCAAAGTATATCATGGAAACGTCAAAATGAACATTAATATATGATTGATTGATACAGGCAAACTTATTGCAGGAAAAGTGAGAGATGCCGGACGCGGCCGGATAGAAAAAGGTGATAACGAAACTAAAACGTCAATGCTCATACGCCCGTATTCCTGTTGTTTTTGTTTGCCTTTTTTAAATATCAAAGGTACAATATCGTTATATAGCAAGATGTGTTTTTAAGGGGGTATGTTTTCTATGAAAAGATTGATAGCATCAGGGCTGGTATTGGCCTGCATGACATTGCTAATAGCTGGATGCAGCAAAAACCATAAAACGGCAGGGCATCCTCATGCTTACTTTAACGTAATGTACATGGGGGAACTGGCAGTCTGTAAGATGCTGTGGAATCAAAACGATGAGATACTTCGATTAAAAGTACTGGCAGAGGATTACCCGCAAAAATTAAAGAATGAGATCATTCGTTTCTTTTCCTTTGAGGCAGGCTTTTCCCAGATGCTGGCAGAAAAGAGTATCCCAGGGAACGATGTGTATTATGCATCCGCTCATCTGGTCCGTTCCATATCTGCGCTTAATCAAGTGCTGTTTGCACTAAATGAGCAATACTGCATAAACGAGAAAAAGGCGGTGAAAATGATTGATGGGTTTCCCATATCTCCTGACCATTATAAAGAGAAGGTGGATACTATCTTTTCATTATCCGGTACTAATTTGCCGGGGGCGTGTGACCATCTGAAAAAATTGGTAAATGAAGTAGATTTATTGCTTTGAATTTTCATAGGGCTGGCGCAGGCATGGTTGTCTGCCGGCAGCAAATAAAACAGAAATTTGGAGGGCAATGCATTGACAGAATATAAAGATAAGCAGGAATTGATCGACGAGATATTAAATCGTGCTAAATTATTCATAGATGAATTTTCAGATATTCAGGAAGCAGACAAGGACAAACAAATTGACGGCGTGGACAGGACTCCGGCACAGATGATAGCCTATCAATTAGGGTGGTTAAACCTTGTTCTTCATTGGGAAGAACAGGAGCAGCAGGGGAATACGGTTGTCACACCTCACCCAGATTATAAGTGGAACAATCTGGGCGGATTATATGAGAGCTTTTACAGGCAATACGAAACATACAGTTTACAGGAATTATGTACTATGTTTAAGGAAACGGTACAAAAAATCATAAACCTTACGGAACATTATGAAGATACCGAGCTTTTTCAGCCAGGAAGCAGAAAATGGGCTTCTTCAACACCTTCCAACTGGGCAGTCTGGAAATGGATCCATACGAATACGGTCGCGCCCTTTAAGTCATTTAGAAGTAAGATCAGAAAGTGGAAGAAGCTGAATGGTAGCTGAAAAGCTCTTATCGATATTACCGATCCTTATGTATTTGAGGACTAATAAAAAAGAGTACCAGCCCCATTAAAATCGTTGCTATCCCGATACCTTGCTGAAGAGAAATTGCCTCATGTAAAATAAAATAGGCCAGAATGCAGGTGCCGATGGTTTCTCCCAGTATGCTCATGGAAATAACCGTCGCAGGAATCCACTTTAGCAGCCAATTAAAGATAAATTGTCCAAAAATAGTTGATATAAGTGCTAATCCCCCAAAGGCTATCCAGGTGGCTTTCGGATAACCGCTGAAAGAGTTACCCCCAATCATTGCGTAACACCCTAAAAAAACGGAACTGCTTAAATAGCTGATGACGGAATAAGGAACCGCAGATAATTCCTTTCTTATTGCCTGGCCTATAAAAAAGTAGACACTGATAATTCCTGCCGCCAAAAACGCTAATAAATCACCAAAAAGAGCTTGAGAGCTTATTTGAAAATCCCCCCATCCTATGATAAAGCAGCCCATAATGGCGATCAGACATCCCCCAATTGCCAGCTTGTGAAATCGTTCCTTCAAAAAAGTATATCCGATAGCGATCGAAAAAAGAGGCTGCAATGTTACGATAACTGTAGAGCTTGCCACTGATGTATGCCTCAGGGATTCAAACCACAGCAGATAATGAGCAGATAAGAGAAGTCCTGACAAAATCCCAAGTGACCATTGCTTTTTGGAGAGGGACAGCAATTGATTCTTATTTTGTTTGCTGCCCAATAAAAATGGCAAAAGGATCAGCGCTGCAAAAAATAATCGGAAAAATGCTGTTATAGCAGAAGGGGCATTAGCCAGGCGAACGAAAATTGCGGAGGTGGAAAGGGAAAAGACACCGAAAAGCAAAGCCAGGTACAATCCAATATTAGTCTTCAAAGTTTTTCTCCTATGTTTATAAATTATAAATGCAAAATACAATAAAATGCTTTAGTAATTATAGTATGATTGTTTGCTAAAAGCCAGTGTTATTTACATTTCTGATAAGTCAAAAATAAAGCGCTAAGAATACAGTATGTAGATGACCGAACTTCATCACGCCGATAATCAATCTTTTTTTATTAAGGCATGAATACGGTTCATGCAACTCCCAGATTACTGTCAGTGTCACGTATCAACCTGGAAACGCAGAAAAAAACAATCCCTAATTTAAGGAAAGCCTGTGGCATATTTGAAGAACAAATGGTATACTTTTTAAAATTCCTTTATTTATGCCTGTTTTATGGCTATTATTTTATTGTTTGACTGCATTTTGACTGCATCATAATAATTCTCTAATTTCTCAATTTCAACATCCGCATATCCAAAATGAGTGTAAGTGTCAAGGGTTGTTTTTATGTCAGAGTGTCCAAGCGGGTATTGTGCTTGCTTAATACCTACTCCAGCTTTGTACAAATCACTTGCATAGGTGTGACGAAAAATATGAGGGGTGATATCCTTGGCTAAAGGAGCGTTGCTCGTATCCTGCAATTTGGCCAGTATTTTCTTCCAACGATACTGAAAAGCTCCCCCTGACGGAATGTATCCTCCTTTGATGGTTATAAAAAGTATTCCAGTTTTTTCAGAAGTATATTGTCTTAGAATGGGAATCAGAGGCTTCGGGATCGGAATTTGTCTTGCTCCGGATGTGGTTTTAGTGTATTCTTGTAAGCAATCAGTTATCTTTTTGCTGGCTACGAGTGTTTTGGATACGTTTATCCTCATTTTAACAAAGTCAATATCCTCAACGTTCAAGGCAAGTGCTTCGTTTTTTCGCAAGCCAGTATAAAGAAGGACGTTTATAAAACATCTTTCGAAAGAGTCCAGTTTTGCGGTTTCAACAAGTTTTAACTCATCACTAGTTAACGCACGTTTAATCGATTTATTCTCATTTTTCACTCGCACCATCCCATTGGTGATATCCCTTGGCATAATGCTCTTATCTACGGCATATTTAACTATAGCTTTAATTCTGACCAGGTAAACGTTGTATTGTTCTATTCAGAAAAGAAGATGAATAAGTATCTGGGAGATATTTAAAAATGATCGGGGCATTACCGGCTAGCTTGAATGTAGGCGGAGAGGAGTATCCCGTTGAAACAGATTTTAGAAACATTCTGATTGGATTAACCGCCTGCGCTGATCCGGAGTATAACGATAGAGAAAGGCTGTACATATTGATGAAGCGACTCTTCCGTGATCGTTTAAATGAAATCCCGGAAGATTACATTACAGAGGCGGCAGAAAAGGCTAAATGGTTTATTGACTGCGGGCAGGTGGTAGAAGATAAAAAGCCTCCTTTAAAAGTTATTGACTGGGAGCAGGACGAACCCATTATCTTTCCAGCTATAAATAAATTAGCTCATAGGGAGTCCGGTCCGTGGAATATATCCATTGGTGGACCTTTATGGGTTACTTTATGGAAATTGAAGAGGGAACCTTTTCCATGGTTTTGGGAATCCGGCAGAAGATTGCAAAGGGAAAGAAGCTGGAGAAATGGGAAGAAGAATTTTATCGTAACAACAAAGCTCTTTGAGATATTAAGACCCGGTACACGCAGGAAGAACAGGCAGAGATTAATTATTTAAACAATTTTTTTGGGTAGGCGCCGTATGGTGTCTTATTTTATGCCCGGGGAAGAGGTGAAAACATGGCTGTTGATGGAAGTCTAAAATTTGATACTACATTCAGGCCATGATGGGTACCTTTGAGGCCCAAGGGACCAGGGAACGGAAAGAAAACTTCGGTATCGGCACGCAGATCATACAGTTTGAAGGAAAAACGGCAATCATAAAGAAATCAGTGGAAGAAGTATCTGTAAGAGTCACGGACTTAAAAGCAGAAACCGAAGCACAGTTTAAAGTGACCGCCGATCAGATCCTTGCAGAAGTAACCAGGGCGAAGCAGGCAGAGGCTTCTTTAAGCATCAGAGCCGATCAGATTGCACTATCGGTTACTAACCTAACCAATGATACTAATTCACGATTCACGCAGACAGCGGAGCAGATATCCCTATGCCGATGATGCTGATGGAAAGATGGTAACGGAGCCGGTGACATTGACACCAGATCATGACGGTTCATTAAAGTATCCAGGATTATCCTTATAAAATTAAGAGGAGCAAAGTAATTAAAACTTTACTCCTCTTAAAACTAAATCCAAAGTGCTAATATATCTAGCAACGTCTTACAGTGTATTACTATTTTGCGTGTGTTACTCTTATTATTTTACTATAATACATATTCCATCTATTACCATCAGATGGTGATCCATATCCATAAGTCAATCTGTAATCTCCATCAGCTATATGATAAAGAGAGTTTAATTTTTCACCAGATATAATATTAACATACCAATCACTGGCGTTATTCTGTATTGCTCGCCACATAACTTCATTATCTGAAATTCGCACAAATCTCATGGATCCACCGTTTGTCCACTTACCGCTCCTTTTTATAATTGAGAACTGGTAATCATCATTATCATTTATAACTAAGTTAACTACACTATCTTTATTACCCCATTTACCACTTTTCCATTCTGTATCGGTTAAACAATAATCGTCATAAACAATACGAGTTGCTGCAAATGTTGCAATACTTAGTGAGGCACTTATTGCTAGTGTTAATATAATGACAAAAGTCTTTTTTAATTTTTTACTTAATTTCATATTTCATATCCCCCTTTACTGAAAAGTATCTTATTGTTGTTAAAGCAACAGGTTATAATAGATATCTCCCCCCTAACGAAGATATCATAAGTAATTATTATAGGGATAGTAATTACTAGTTATAGTTTCTCACTATTTGTGCAATCAGTCAACAATTAACTTAAATATTTGCTCTTATTTCCTCGCAATATTCGACATCTTTCAATTTATATTATTATTTTACTTGTAATTACATGGCAGCCGGTCGGAGTACAATTCGTGATATAAGCTTTAATGAGTAGGTGCATTGTGCTAATATGAGAAGATATTTATGCAATGGCCGACCTGACTACACAATTTAACCCATAGGCATCTAACGATGTAGAAAATAAGTTTGAATCCAAATCGAATACCACCGATTATCGCATCACACCTATACTCATTGACCTGCTCACCATCATAGCATTTATAATCAGTGCAACTTATTTTAATATCAGTTATGGTCTGTAAAATCCCATCCTCACCTACAAATTTAAAGAGCAGTGGCCTGGGCGGGCAGCCAGGAGCATACCAGGCCATGCAAGCAATGGGGTATGTATTGCCTCTGATTATACCGCTATCAATTTTTTTAACATTGGTTCCGATCCCAAATACTCCCATATGGATACCTACCTATTATAGTACTGTTCGAACCACTTAGGCTCTTTTCGGTTTCATTTTTTGACTGCATTTTGACTGCAGGACGCTTGGTTTTGACTGCTTTTGGTTAGTGATGGTTAGTGGGGTTGGAATCCTGTAAAACCTTGGATTTATGCGGAAAGGTGCGGTTTTATTGGCTTTCGTAAATAAACTAGCATATTTGAAGAACAAATGGTATAATGAAAAGAACTAATTGTAAAAAACAAATGATAAGGAGCAGATACAAAAGTTATATGGATAAATTTCAAGCATTAAAGCACTATTTCGGCTACGACAGTTTCCGGGAGGGGCAGGAAATTCTTATCGACAGCATTTTGTCCGGAAGAGACGCCTTAGGAATCATGCCCACCGGTTCCGGAAAATCCCTGTGCTTCCAAATACCAGCTCTTATGATGGAAGGAATCACACTGGTTATTTCTCCCCTGATCTCCCTCATGAAGGACCAGGTAACAACTCTCAATCAAGCAGGCATTCATGCCGCATATCTTAACAGTTCTTTGACTGCAAGTCAGTATTATAAGGCCCTGGCCTATGCGCGGGAAGGGCGATATCCCATTATTTATGTAGCACCGGAACGTCTTGTAACGGATGAATTTCTGGATTTTGCATTAAACACAAATATTTCCATGGTAGCGGTGGATGAAGCTCACTGTGTATCCCAGTGGGGACAGGATTTCAGACCCAGCTACTTAAAAATCGTGGATTTTATTGATAAGCTACCAAAACGTCCGGTCATCAGCGCGTTTACGGCAACTGCTACCAAAGAGGTTCGTGAAGATGTCATTGATATTCTCATGCTCAGGGAACCCGCCGTGGTGTCTACGGGATATGACAGACCCAATCTCTATCTGGGGGTTCAGTCTCCCAAGGATAAGTATGCTACATTAAAGAACTATGTGGAATGCCACCCGGATCAGTGCGGGATTATTTACTGCCTGACCAGAAAGCTGGTGGAAGAGGTATGCGACCGGCTGAATCAAGAAGGGTTTTCAACAACCAGGTATCACGCCGGGTTAAGCGATGAGGAGCGGCGGAAGAACCAGGATGATTTTATCTACGATAGAAGCCAGATCATGGTGGCGACCAATGCCTTTGGCATGGGAATCGATAAATCCAATGTACGGTTTGTTATCCATTACAATATGCCGAAGAACCTGGAATCCTACTATCAGGAGGTGGGCAGGTGCTCCAGAGACGGGGAGCCAGGAGAATGCATTCTGTTATACAGTGGTAAGGATGTCGTGACCAATCAAATGTTTATTGACAATAACCAGGATAATCAGGAGCTGGATTCCCTTAACCGACAGATGGTTATGGAACGGGACCGTGAACGGCTTAAGAAGATGACCTTTTACTCCTTTACCAACGAATGCCTCAGGGACTACATTCTGCGGTACTTTGGGGAGTATGGGGAGAATTACTGCGGCAATTGTTCCAACTGCTTAAGTCAGTTTGAAACTGTGGATGTGACGGATATTACAAAAGAATTGGTGGGATGCGTAAAAGCTAGCAGGCAGAGGTATGGAACTGCTGTCATTATCGATACGGTTCATGGAGCCAATACGGCAAAGATCAGAAACTACCGGATGAATGAGAACCCTCATTATGGAAATCTGGCAAAGGTTCCAGCCTATAAGCTTCGGCAGGTGATGAATCATTTATTTTTAAACGATTGGTTAGCCATAACCAATGATGAATACTCCATTGTTAAGCTGACAGAGAAATCTAAGGCGGTACTGGAAGATGGTGAATCCATAATCATGAAGATGGCTAAGGAACAGGAACCTGTGGAAAAGGTAAAGAGCGGAAAGAAGATAAAGAAATCAAGTGCATCCGCCCTGGAATTAACAGAAGGGGAGGCAGCTCTGTTTGAAACTCTAAGGGCGCTTCGGATGGAAATCGCCAAAGAGGAAAAGGTACCGCCCTATATCGTATTTTCTGACAAAACCCTGGTACATATGTCCGTGAAGAAACCAAAGACAAAGGAAGCGATGCTGTCAGTTTCCGGAGTCGGGGAATTTAAGTTTGAGAAATATGGGGAAAGGTTTTTGGCGATATTCCTGTAGCTTCCTCTATTTTCCCAAACGTTCGCTTCCTTGCCTCCTTTCTTCCGTAGGAACTTCCAGTCCCTCCCTGTTGAGGAATTTAAAAGTTAGTCCTGTATGATAAGAGATTTGGCGGCAGGGAGATCCCGGTGCTTGCCTTTGAACTGGATGAAAAGGAACATCTGGTAAACATTTAAGATAAAAATGCCTGGGAGGAAATACCCTGAGGGTATTTCCTTAATCCCCAAACCACGGGCAGGAAAGAGGAAATATGAAGATTTTTCATCTATCTGATTTACATATCGGAAAACAGTTAAACGGCTACAGTTTAAAAGAAAACCAGGAAGCGGTCCTAAATCAGATTGTGGATTATGCAGCAACCCAGCACCCGGATGTTGTCCTGATCTGCGGTGATATCTATGATAAAACGGCTCCTTCCGGAGAGGCCTATACCATGTTTGGCAATTTCCTGGAAGCCCTTTCCGGAATAAAGCCTGAGATTACGGTCCTGATTATCGCAGGAAACCATGATTCACCGGAACGTCTGTCCTATGCCTCCGCCTTTCTGGAACGGCACCGCATTCATTTGTCCGTATTCCCGCCCAGGAGCCAGGGGGAGTACTTAAAAAAAGTGGTATTGCGGGATGAAAATGGTCCGGTGAATTTCTACCTGCTGCCCTTTTTAAAACCAGGGTATGTCCGGCCGCTTTTTCCGGACAACCAGCCGGAGGGATACGAAAGTGCTATAAGAGCTGTTCTGGAGAGAGAAACCATTGATGCCGGAGAGCGCAACATCCTTTTATCCCATCAATTTTACGCCTCAGGCAATAAAGACCCGGAAACCTGTGAGTCGGAGCAGGCGGTCATCATGGCGGGCGGCTTGGACCGGGTAGATGCTTCTGTTCTTTCTGACTTTGATTACACAGCACTGGGACATCTCCACGGTTCCCAAAAGGTAGGCAAGGCTTCAATACGATACTGCGGGACTCCCTATAAATATTCCGTCAGCGAAGAAAACCATAAAAAATCAGTTACTGTGGTGAATATAGGTAAAAAGGGAGATGAACCGGAACTTGAATTTCTTCCGCTCAATGGAATCCAGGATGTGAGGCGGGAAAGAGGGTCTTTATCTGAGATTCTTAAAAGAACCACAGAAGAAAACCGCCATGATTATGTCAGCGTCACACTCACCGATGAAGAGGAGCCTTACCGGGTCAGAGAATGCTTGGAAGAGGTGTTCGATCATTTGCTGGAGCTTCGGGTGGATAATGAGCGCACCCGGCAAAAGCGTCTGGAAGAGGGAGAGACCGTTCCGGTTCTTAAGCCTTTGGAGGCATTCCGGCAGTTTTTTAAGGCGGTAAGAGGGGAAGCGATGACAATGGAGGAAGAACAGGCCATGGAGCGGATCGTACAGGAAGCAAAGGAGGAAGAGGGATTATGAAGCCATTGCAGTTGACCATGTCCGCTTTTGGTTCCTATGGAGGAAAGGAAACCGTGGATTTTGAGAAAATCGGTCACGGCATTTTCCTTATAACAGGAGATACGGGAGCAGGAAAGACCACCATTTTTGATGCCGTATCATTTGCCCTGTTCGGGGAAACCAGCGGACAGAAGCGGGAGCCTTCCATGATGCGCAGCCAGTATGCGGCAGAGGACCAGGAAACTTATGTTTCCCTGAAATTTTCTGAAAGGGGTGAGAGGTATGAAATTACTAGAAGCCCTTCCTATACAAGGATCAGCAAAAGAAGAAATAAAAATGGAGAGTATTCTGCAGTTCCCGTTCCGGCAAAGGCCTCTCTCCTCTTGCCTGATGGATCGGAGTACCCAGGCAATCTTCGGGATATCAATCAGAAGATCCAGGAAATTGTAGGCGTGGACTTAAACCAGTTCTCGCAAATCGCCATGATTGCCCAGGGAGATTATTTAAGACTTCTTCATGCATCTTCCAGAGAACGGAAAGAGATATTTTCCAGGATCTTTAACACCGGAATTTACAGCCGTATCCAGTTGAAATTAAAAGAGCAGAATAATCTTTTTTATGACAGCCTGGAGAACAACCGCAGGTTATGCTTTCATGAACTGGAAAATGTAGTACTTTTGGATGAAAGCACTTATCAGGAACCATGGCGGGAGCTTTTGGATTTTAAGGAAACAAGGACAGAGGAGATCCGGAGGCTTTTAGGTTCCATCCTGGCAGAGATAAAGGAAAAAGAACAGGAGCTTTGTGAAGAACGGGATCACAGGGGAAAGCTTCTTTCTGATGTAGAAGGGCAGTTAAGCAGGGCCCAGGAAGTGAACCGTCTTTTTGACGGCCTTATGCAGGCAAAGGCCAGGCTGGATGTTCTGGAAGGCCAGAAGGAACAATGGCTTAAGATAGAAGAACAATTAAAGGAAGCCGTCCGGGCAGAAAAGGCGAAAGGCCCTGAGAACCAGTTCTTAGATAAAAAGAGAGATTATGAGACAGCCATAAAGAGGGCCGAACAGCTTAAAAAGGAATTGGAGGAAATAACCCTTGCCCTTGCATCTGCGGAAAAGGAGGCAAAGAAAAGCAGAGAGGCCTCCCAGGAAGAAGTCCCCAGGCTGTCAGTTTTCATCGAACGGTTAAATGAGGACATGCCGCTTTATGGCCGCTGGAAAACCATGGAGAGGGCTTCCCTTGATAAGAAAAGAGAGGAAGAGGAGGCTGGACAGTACTTTCATAGAATTGAGGCCGAGCTGTTCCGGTTAAAGGAACGCCTGACTGCAAACGAAGCAAGGCAGGAAAAGCTGGAAGAAGGGGCAAGGAGTCTGCCGGAATTAAGACAGAGAAAAACTGTGCTCCTGGAGCGGCAGCAGGCCATGGGAGACCTTGAGAAAGCAGCTAAGGCAGGGGAGGCGGCAGACTTAAAACGAGAGGAATACCAGGAAGCGGTTATATGCGCCCAGAAAGATTACGAACAGGCGGAAGCGCATTATAATGACAGGTTTCGTGAGTTTCTGGCATTGCAGGCTGGAATTATGGCTAAGGAGCTGGCAGATGGAACTCCCTGTCCTGTCTGTGGTTCCAACCATCATCCTCTGAAGGCAGAGCTGATAGAGGGTGCTGTCACCCAGGAAGAGGTGGAGCATGCAAAGAAAGCCAGAAATCAGGCAGAGGAACGGCGTTCCCAGGCCGTTCAAACTGCCGTCAGGGCCTTAGAGGTATGCCGTCACTTAAAGGAACTGTTGGAGGGAGAGGAAGAAAAATGGTTTGGGACTTCTTTCTCTCAGGATCAGCTTCATGTCCGTCTGAATGAAGAGAGAGCGCGGGCCGGCATGCTTTTGCGGGAAGTGGAAAAGGAAGAGCAGGAAGCTTTGGAGTCGGACCGCCTTCTTAAGAAGCTTCTGGAAGAAAGGAAAGCGGACCGGGGGAGACTTACGGAACTGGAACTTAGAAAAGAAGAGGCCATGAAGAACTGGCAGCAGAAACAGCTGGACAGAGCAGCCGCTGTCGCAGAGGCAGATCACGTAAAAAAGCTTCTGCCATACCCTAAGGAAGAGGAAGCCATGGGAAAACTGGCAGGCTTCAAAAAAAGAAAAGAAGAGCTTTTAAGAGCAGAGGAGCAAGCGGATAAACGATTCCAGTATATCTTAGTGAAAGAAAAGGAAGGGAAAGGCCGTCTGGCCTCGGAAGAGGAAAACAAAGAGACGCGAAGGCTTGCACTTGGGCAGGCAGATACCGCGTTTCAATCCGCCTTGGTGGAACTTGGATTTTTAAAAGAAGTGGATTACCACAGGGCAAAGCAGGCACCGGAAATTGTAAGCCAGTGGGAGCAGGAAACAGGGAATTATGAAAAGGAGCTGTTAAAGGCCCGCACCGTTTACGGCCAGTTTAAAGAGCAGACAAAGGGGCGTGAAAGGATAGAAACAGAACAATGGAAAGGGCAGGCGGAAGCTCTTAAAGAGGAACAGAAACAGCTGCAGACCAGGGAGGCAAGGGTCACGGCCATTGGCAGCAGGGCTCTTCAGGCTGCTCAAAATCTGGAGCGGCTATGGAAGGAGAGAGCGCAGCTGGAAGAGAAATACCGTCTGTACCATACCCTGTTTCAGACTGCCAACGGGAAAATGGCAGGCTCCGTCAGCCTGGACTTTCAGACCTATGTCCAGAGGCAGTACTTTAACCAGATGATCCATGCGGCTAACAAACGGCTTGACGTAATGACGGACGGCCAGTTCCTGCTTCAGTGCAGGGATTTGGAGACTCTTGGAAAGCAGGGGGAGGTAGGCCTGGATTTGGATGTATACAGCATGGCAACAGATAAGGTACGGGATGTTAAAACCCTTTCCGGCGGAGAATCCTTTATGGCAGCGCTTGCCATGGCCCTTGGCATGACCGATATCATCCAGCGCACGGCAGGGAATGTTAGTATGGATGCTCTTTTCATTGACGAAGGCTTTGGTTCCCTGGATGAGGAATCCAGGCTTAAGGCAGTCCGCATCCTTCAGGAGCTTGCTGGAGGACACAGACTGATCGGGATTGTTTCCCATGTGACGGAATTAAAGGAACAGATCGGAAAGAAGCTCCTGGTGAAAAAAACAGAAAAAGGAAGCAGGATTTTGTGGGACTTAGATGTCCTTCCTGATGGCGTATGACAGGAAGATAAGAGAAAATCCGGTATTTTTTAGGTGAGATAAAAGCTTGACAACAGTGAAGAAACCTGTATAATAATTTTGAAACGGGAATGAAGCGCTCCCATGATAGGATTATCAAAACTGCAATTTGCTGATGGCTTCTGTATATTTTGACTGAATATGCAGAAGGTATCAGCTTTTTTTATTGTCAGGGTTTGATTGCCTTTAAAAATGCAAGAATATAAATGACCGGACCTTTTATAAGCGGCCGGTTTTAGGGAGGAATTGTTTGATGCTGGAAAAAAAGCTGAAAAAGTACAGGGAATTGATGATCTTAGGAATTTGCGGAGTGGTGATCGGTGCAGCAGTGGGGATACTGGATACGGGATTTGGAAGGGTTTTGCTTTTTGTAACTGAATTACGGGAAGAATACTTTATCCCCCTGATCATTTTTCTTCCTGCCGCAGGAGCTTTGGCAGTTTGGCTGTATCACTGGGATGAGGGAAAGTGTGTTAAGGGAATGGGATTAATTTTTCAGGTGGGTCATGGAGAAGAGGACAGGATTCCTTTAAGGCTGATTCCACTAACGGTTTTAAGCACCTGGATTACCCATTTATTCGGGGGAAGTGCCGGAAGGGAAGGAGTTGCCGTACAGATAGGAGCCACCTTATCACACTGGGTCGGCCTTAAAATAAAAGTGAAGAACAACTCAAAAATCTTCCTGGTAACAGGTATGGCAGCTGGTTTTTCCGGCTTATTCGGAACGCCTGTCGCAGCCTGCTTTTTTGCATTAGAGGTTTTAACGGCAGGAACCCTGGAGTATTCTGCCCTGTTTCCGGCCATTGCCGCTTCCTTCACAGCCAGTACGGTTTCAAAAGCCCTGGGTTTGGAAAATTTTCATTATGCCCTGAACTCAAATATTCAGATAGATGTTTTATTTGCAGTAAAATTAATGGTGTTGGGAGCCTTGTTTGGCCTGGTAGGTTCCCTGTTTGCTTATGGTCTGGTTTCCATGAAAAATAAGCTTGGGAAAACTTTTCATGATCCGGTTAGAAAGATAACCATTGTGAGTATCTTTCTGGCAATATTGTTTATTCTATTGGGAATGGGAAGATATTCCGGTCTGGGAACGAATTTGATTTCAGCCGGTTTCCAAGGAGGCCGTATCTATGGCTGGGACTGGATTTTAAAACTTGTACTGACTATTATTACGATCGCAGCAGGATTTCAGGGAGGAGAAGTTACTCCTCTGTTTGCAATCGGTACAAGCCTTGGAGCCGCTGTTGCAGGGATTCTGGGATTGCCGCTTGACTTTGTTGCCGCAATGGGATATGCGGCGGTTTTCGGCAGTGCCACAAATACTCTTTTAGCACCTGTTTTTATAGGAGCCGAGGTTTTCGGCTATTCTTATTTGCCATATTTTTTTGTGGTCTGCAGCATTGCATATCTATTTAATGGAGACAGATCCATATACACGGCCCAAAAGAAATTATATAACTTAAGATTTTTTGAAAAATAAATCAATGGATGAAACGGGTATTTTGCTCTATAATGAATAGAGCCATGAAACAAGATTCACATACAGAAAGGAAAATACCATGTTAAACTGCGAAAGAACCAGTGTTATGAACATAGAAAATGCCATTCGGGGTGCAAGAAATCCCATGAATAGCTGGGACCGGATGGACAGCGGATATAATGAGAAGGGTGAATACATCCTTGGACCTAATGATCTCGGCCTTGCAAAGCGGCTGAGAAAAGCAGGTAGCGACCACCGCAAATACATCCGCCAGATCCTGGTATCTGTGGATATTACGGCGCCGATTTACTGGTGGAAAGAATACGATACCTACAAAGTGGCTACTGTGGCCAATTCCACCAGCACTATGCATAAGATTCACAGCAAGCCATTTGAACTGGAGGACTTCAGCCATGATCATATGTCGGAAGAAACCCTGGCCTTTATGGAAACTGTGGTGGCTGAAATGGAAAAGATACGTCTCCGCTACATAGAGAATAAAAAGAAAGAGGATTGGTATGATCTGATCCAGCTACTTCCATCCAGCTATAACCAGATGAGGACATGCACTTTAAATTATGAAACCCTGATCAACATATACTTTGCAAGGCGCAGCCACAAGCTGGAAGAATGGCATGACTTCTGCCGGTGGATCGAAACACTTCCTTATGCAAAAGAACTGATCATTGGAGAAGAATAAAGGAAAAGGAGGGGTTGACCTATGAATATCATTGTTGCAGTGGATAAAAACTGGTCCATCGGCAATCAGGGCCAGCTTCTTGTTTCTATCCCAGAGGATAAGAAGCTGTTCCGGGAGGAAACCATGGGGAAGGTGATCGTCATGGGACGAAAGACACTTGAGAGCCTTCCTGGAAAGCAGCCGCTTTATGGAAGAACTAACATCGTATTGACCAGGGATCCGGATTACAAAGTAAAGGGAGCGGTCGTCTGCCACAGCCTTCCAGAGGCCCTTAAAGAGCTTGGCAATTATCCTGAGGAGGATTGCTTTATCATAGGCGGGCAAAGCATTTACGAACAGTTTTTCCCATATTGTAATACGGCCCATGTGACTTATATTGACTATATGTACAGTGCCGATACACATTTCCCCAATTTGGATCAGGATCCGACATGGGAAATGGCGGCGGAAAGCGATGAACAGACTTATTTTGATTTGTGTTATACGTACCGTATGTATCAGAGGAACGGTTAAATTCAGGCGCTTTTCGGTCTTTCGACTGTGAATTAACTGGATATACAAGCATATCCAGTTGCTTCAACAGGATACAAAATCTGTAAGATAATAGGCAAAATTCGACTGAATCTATAAATTTTTATTGATATTTTTTTAATAAATGTTGTCAGTGCCATTTAAAAATGGTAATATGATACGAGTACTATTTCGCCTGATCGTTGGGGAAGGCCATCAGGAAAGGTGTACAGGTTTATTCACGAAGACATTAGGAGGATGAAGATGTATAAGATTTTAAAAGCAGAGATGTTAGCTGACAAGATCTATCTGATGGATGTGGAAGCTCCTCGGATTGCCAAAGCCTGCCAGCCTGGAGAGTTTGTTATTGTCAAGATGGATGACAGAGGAGAGAGAATTCCCCTGACCATTTGTAATTATGATCGTGAGAAGGGAAGCATTACCATTGTATTCCAAACCGTAGGTGCAAGCACGGAAAAGATGGCTGTTTTAAAGACAGGAGACAGCTTTTCGGATGTGGTGGGTCCTTTGGGCAATGCGTCTGAATTCGTACACGAAGATATAGAAGAGCTGAAGAAAAAGAAATTTTTATTTGTGGCCGGCGGTGTAGGAACTGCTCCTGTTTATCCCCAGGTAAAATGGATGAAAGAGCACGGCATTGACGTGGATGTCATTGTGGGGGCAAAGACCAAGGACTTATTGATTCTGGAAGATGCCATGAGAGAGCAGGCCGGAAATTTATATATAACCACAGATGACGGCTCTTATGAAAGAAAGGGCCTGGTAACTGAGGTAATTAAAGACCTGGTTCTGAACCAGGGTAAGAAATACGATGTGTGCGTAGCCATCGGACCGATGATCATGATGAAGTTTGCCTGCCTTGTGACCAAGGAGCTTGGTATTCCTACGGTTGTCAGCTTAAACCCGGTCATGGTAGACGGAACCGGCATGTGCGGTGCCTGCCGTGTTACGGTCGGCGGTGAAGTGAAATTTGCCTGCGTAGACGGACCGGAGTTTGATGGCCATCTTGTTAATTTTGACGAGGCCATGAAGCGCCAGATGATGTATAAGTCAGAAGAAGGGCGCTCGGTTTTAAAAGAACGTGAGGGCGATACTCATCACGGCGGCTGTGGATTGTGTGGAGGTAACGAGTAATGGATGTATTAAAGAAAGTACCAGTAAGAGAACAAGACCCTAAGGTAAGAGCGACGAACTTCGAAGAGGTTTGTCTTGGATATAATGAGGAAGAGGCAAAAGAGGAAGCCAGCCGCTGCATTAATTGCAAAAACCCAAAATGCGTAGCAGGCTGCCCGGTATCCATTAATATTCCCGGCTTTATTAAAGAAGTGGAAAAAGGAAATCACGAAGAGGCTGCAAGAATTATTGCTGAGTCCTCTGCACTTCCTGCTGTCTGTGGCCGGGTATGCCCCCAGGAGAGCCAGTGCGAAGGCCAGTGTATTCGCGGAATCAAGGGAGAACCCATTTCTATCGGAAAGCTGGAGCGTTTTGTGGCGGACTATTCCAGAGAGCACGGTTTCGTACCGGCTGCTCCGGAAAAGACCAATGGCAAGAAGGTAGCCGTCATCGGTTCCGGTCCTTCCGGTTTAACCTGTGCCGGTGACCTGGCTAAAATGGGCTATGAAGTTACTATTTTTGAAGCTCTTCATGAGCCGGGCGGCGTATTGACCTACGGCATTCCGGAATTCCGTCTTCCAAAGGAAGGTGTGGTTCAGCCGGAGATTGATAACGTAAGAAAGCTTGGCGTTAAGATTGAAACCAATGTAATCATCGGCAAGTCCGTGACCATTGACGAGCTTTTGGATGAAGAAGGATTCCAGGCCATATTTATCGGTTCTGGAGCAGGTCTTCCTATGTTCATGGGAATTCCGGGAGAGAACGCAAACGGCGTATTCTCTGCTAACGAATATTTAACCAGAAGCAACCTGATGAAAGCGTTCCGCAGTGATTATGATACCCCTATCGTAGCGGGCAAGAAGGTTGCAGTGGTAGGCGGCGGAAACGTTGCTATGGATGCAGCAAGGACGGCCCTTCGTCTTGGCGCAGAGGTACACGTTGTATATAGAAGAAGTGAGGCGGAGCTTCCGGCAAGAGCGGAAGAAGTTCACCACGCAAAGGAAGAAGGAATCATTTTCAACCTTTTATCCAACCCGTTAGAAATTCTCACCGATGATAAAGGCTGGGTAAATGGAATGAAATGCATTAAAATGGAGCTTGGAGAACCGGATGCTTCCGGCAGAAGAAGACCTGTTGAGATAGAGGGATCTGAATTCATCATTGATGTAGATACCGTTATCATGTCCTTAGGAACTTCACCGAACCCGCTCATATCCAATACAACAAAAGGACTGGATATCAATAAGCGCAAATGTATCATTGCTGAGGAATCTACAGGAAAGACCAGCAAGGATGGCGTTTACGCCGGAGGAGATGCGGTAACAGGAGCTGCAACCGTTATTCTGGCTATGGAAGCCGGACGAGCTGGAGCAAGAGGCATTGATGAATACCTTTCTTCTAAGGAATAATCCAGATAGTAATAAATTAAAGGGCTGCCAGTTCACTGGCGGCCCTTTTGAAAGGTTGTTACATAATTTATGAATAAGAAAATTGATATGTTAAATGGACATATTTTCACATCATTGACCGGTCTGGCTCTTCCCATCATGGTCACGGCTCTGGTGCAGATGGCTTATAATCTGACGGATATGGCCTGGATCGGGTTCGTCGGTTCCCCGGCTGTTGCAGCGGTCGGCGCAGGGGGTATGTATGTTTGGCTCTCCCAGGGCGTTGTCGCTCTGGCAAAAATGGGCGGCCAGGTAAAGGTAGCTCACGCGCTTGGAAAGGGAGACAGGAAGGAGGCGGCAGTCTATGCTTCCGGCTCGGTTCAGATGGGGCTTTTATTTGCACTGCTGTATGGGGTAGTGACATTTTTCGGGACAAAGCCTTTGATCGCATTTTTCGGGTTGAACGATGCTTTCGTTGCCTATAATGCCCAGGTTTATTTAAAGATTACCTGCGGTTTGATTGTATTTTCCTTTTTGAATTCGATTATTACCGGGATCATGACAGCGATGGGCGACAGTAAGACACCATTGCTTGCGAATTTTATCGGCCTGGTTTTGAATATGGTACTGGATCCTGTCCTGATTTTTGGGGTGGGTCCGATAAAGGGCTCAGGAGTAGCGGGGGCGGCCATTGCCACGGTCATGGCTCAGGCAGTGGTTACCGCAGTATTCCTCATTGCCATTCGAAAGGACCAGGTACTGTTTGATAAGGTGAAGGTGTTTCATAAGGTCCCCTGGGATTACATGAAAGCCATGGTCCGGA
The DNA here is from genome assembly GCF_900105215.1 of Lacrimispora sphenoides. Taxonomy (NCBI): domain Bacteria; kingdom Bacillati; phylum Bacillota; class Clostridia; order Lachnospirales; family Lachnospiraceae; genus Lacrimispora; species Lacrimispora sphenoides. The sequence goes on from NZ_FOIP01000001.1 coordinate 3,154,469, forward strand.
TCGGTTTCCCTGCTTCCGTTCAAAACCTTATTTATACCAGCATTTCCATGATTCTGACCCGGTTTGTAACCGAATTTGGGGATATTGCTGTGGCGGTGCTTCGGGTAGGCGGACAGATCGAATCCATATCGTGGATGACGGCAGATGGATTTGCAGCCGCCATTAACTCCTTTGTGGGTCAAAATTATGGGGCAGGTCAGTATGGAAGAGTGAAAAAGGGCTATTTTACGGCAATCGGAGTCATGTTTGTCTGGGGATTGTTAAGCTCAGCTCTTCTGATCGGCCTTCCCGAGCATATATTCGGATTATTCATCCATGAACCAGAAGTTATTCCAATGGGCGTGCGCTATCTTGTGATCCTGGGCTTTTGCCAGATGTTCATGTGCATTGAACTGACAACAGTAGGGGCTCTCTCCGGTCTTGGCAGGACTCTTCTCTGCTCGGTCATCAGTGTTTTATTTACTTCCGCCAGGATACCTCTTGCCATGATTCTAAGCAGCACAGCCCTTGGGCTTGACGGTATCTGGTGGGCTTTTACCATTTCAAGTATCATCAAGGGGATTCTATTCTTCTTGTCCTTCCTTGTGGTGGCAAGAAAGCTGCCACAGGATAAGCATCAGGCCCGGCTGGAATCGGAACTTGAATAGATAACCGGAAGTTCATTTGGCAGTATCTTACAATTATCAAAATTTTCCAAAAAAGACTTGAATTTCACCATGGTTATAAGTTAACATATAAGGTAGAAAAAAGGGGAAAAGGAACTGACGATGAAACGAAAAATGCAGAATATGTATGAAAGAAACAGGAAAACGATTAAAAAGCTTCTCTGCGGCCTGTTGGTAAGTGCAATGGTCTGCGGCCAGACTGTTCCCGCCTGGGCCACGTCAAAAGCGGAAAAAGAAAAACAGGAAGCGCAAAAAAAACTGGAAGAGGCAAATAAAAAAGCCCAGGAAGCTGAAGGCAAAAAGAGTGCTGCCCAGAATCAGGTATCAAAGCTGACTTCTGATCTGACTGCTCTTTTGGCTGATATCAAAGTTCTGGAAAGTGATATGGCCAACAAGGAAGCGGAGATCAAGCAGGCAGAGCTGGACTATGCGGCGGCTAAGAAAGAGGAAGAAAAGCAGTATGCTTCCATGAAGAAGCGAATCCAGTACATGTACGAGAAGGGAGATACAGAATATCTGGATATTTTCCTTCAGGTAAAGAACATGTCTGATCTTCTTAATAAGGCGGAATACGTTGAAGGAATTTATACATACGACCGGAACATGCTGATCACTTACCAGGAGACAAAGCAGAAGGTGGCCGATTATAAGTCAGATCTGGAAGAGGACAAGGCTGAGATGGAGGTCATGGAGCTGGAGTACAAGGAACAGCAATCTGCACTTGAGACACTGATCTCCACGAAGAAAAAGGAAGTTTCCAATTTCGACAGCCAGCTTGCACAAGCCAAGCAGGATGCAGCGGTTTTTGCCCAGACGGTAGCAAAGAAGAATGAGGAGATCCGCAAGGCGAAAGAAGAGGAGGCCAGAAAGAAGGCAGCCGAAGAAGCCAGGAAAAAGGCGGAGGAAGAGGCCAGAAAGAAAGCTGCGGCAAACACCAGCTCAAAACCCAAGTCATCCAATGCCAACAACAAGTACACCGGTCCGTCTGCCTCCAAAAGCAGCGGAGGATCAGCGGAGGGCCGTGCGGTTGCGGATTACGGACTTCAGTTTGTGGGGAACCCCTATGTATTTGGAGGTACCAGCCTGACGAATGGTACGGATTGCTCCGGGTTTGTACTGTCTGTGTACAAGAAATTCGGCTACTCCCTGCCAAGAAGCTCTTCGGAGCAGCGCTCTGCAGGGCGTGAGGTATCCTATTCTGATGCGCAGCCGGGAGACCTGATCTGCTATGCAGGCCATATAGGAATTTACATCGGCAATGGACAAATAGTTCATGCCAGTTCCCCGTCGACCGGTATTAAGGTAGGAAATGCTACCTACCGGACGATTCTATCCGTCAGAAGAATTGTATAGGAATCTGTTTTGCAGGGAGGGATCCGCTGATCCCTCCCTGTTTCCTTAAAAAGAGCTTGCGGAAATCGACATTATATGAGAAAATGTAATCAAGTATGATGTGATATATTTAACAAAGTACTGTTCACAATTATTACTTATTCGAAAGGAGTTTTAACATGATTTATTCACAGGAAGTAGAAGAGATGTGCACAGTGGCACAGGGCGTTCATCACGGCGCGGCTCCAATCCCAGAAGAAGCAAAATGGGTAAAATCTAGAGAAGTTAAAGATATCTCCGGTCTGACACATGGCGTTGGCTGGTGTGCTCCTCAGCAGGGTGCATGCAAGTTGACTCTTAACGTAAAAGAGGGTATTATCCAGGAAGCATTAGTAGAGACTATCGGCTGTTCCGGTATGACACATTCCGCTGCTATGGCAGCAGAGATTCTGCCAGGACTGACCGTTTTAGAAGCATTAAATACAGACCTTGTTTGTGACGCCATCAACACCGCTATGAGAGAATTATTCTTACAGATCGCATACGGTAGAACACAGAGTGCATTTTCTGAGGATGGACTTCCGGTAGGTGCAGGACTGGAAGACTTAGGAAAGGGTCTCCGTTCACAGGTTGGTACCATGTACGGAACATTAAAGAAAGGTCCTCGTTACTTAGAGATGGCGGAAGGCTATGTAACCGGTATCGCTCTGGATGAAGAAGATCAAATCATTGGCTATCAGTTCGTAAGCCTTGGAAAGATGACTGACTTTATCAAGAAGGGTGATGACCCGACAACTGCTTGGGAAAAGGCAAAAGGACAGTACGGACGCGTTGCCGAAGCTGCTAAGATCATTGACCCAAGACATGAATAATCAGATTGGCAAAAGCCTGTCGGATAGCGGTTATCAAAGCGAAGATATTTGGCCAATAATAAGGAGGACAAGATAATGGCATTATTTGAATCATATGAGAGAAGAATTGACAAAATCAATTCTGTATTAAACAGCTATGGCATTGCTTCTATTGAAGAAGCTGAAAAGATTACAAAAGATGCAGGTCTGGATGTATACGAGCAGGTAAAGAAGATCCAGCCGATCTGTTTTGAGAATGCCTGTTGGGCTTACATCGTTGGCGCAGCAATTGCAATCAAGAAAGACTGCAGAAAAGCGGCAGACGCAGCAGCAGCTATTGGAGAAGGTCTTCAGGCTTTCTGTATTCCAGGTTCCGTTGCCGATCAGCGTAAAGTAGGTCTGGGACACGGTAACTTAGGAAAGATGCTTCTGGAAGAAGAGACCGAGTGCTTCTGCTTTTTAGCAGGTCATGAGTCCTTTGCAGCAGCTGAAGGCGCAATTGGTATTGCTGAGAAGGCAAACAAAGTTCGTCAGAAACCATTAAGAGTTATTTTAAATGGTTTAGGAAAAGATGCAGCACAGATCATTTCCAGAATCAATGGATTTACATATGTAGAGACAGATATGGATTATTACTCAGGCGAAGTAAAAGAGCTTTGGAGAAAGTCTTACTCAGAAGGTTTAAGAGCAAAAGTTAACTGCTACGGTGCAAACGATGTTACAGAAGGTGTTGCAGTTATGTGGAAGGAAGGCGTTGACGTTTCTATCACAGGAAACTCTACCAACCCAACCAGATTCCAGCATCCGGTAGCAGGAACCTATAAGAAAGAATGTTCAGAGAAGGGCAAGAAGTACTTCTCCGTAGCATCCGGCGGCGGTACAGGACGTACCCTTCATCCAGATAACATGGCAGCAGGCCCAGCTTCCTACGGTATGACTGATACTATGGGACGTATGCACTCTGATGCTCAGTTCGCAGGTTCTTCTTCCGTTCCGGCTCATGTGGAAATGATGGGTCTGATCGGTATGGGTAATAATCCTATGGTCGGAGCTACCGTTGCAGTGGCTGTTGGCATCGAGGAAAGTGCAAGAGAAGGTAAATTCTAAGGAAAACCTTGATTTTTAAGGTGTTTTACTTTTAGAAAAGGAAAGAGGAGTCGCTTTGCCGGTTCCTCTTTTTGCTTATTAAATATCTAGTCAGAGGGAAGCTGTATGACCAATGAAGGATTTCCCGGCAGAAAAATGAAAACCTTCAAACAGACAATATAATAATCATCGGTTTGAAGGTTTGATTTTAAAATCCGGAGTATCCATATTAAGATTTTGCACTGATGCATGCTTTATAACGTTCGTCCGCAGCCTCCCAGCTTACCACATGGAACCAGTCTTCTATGTATGCGGCCCTGTCGTTAAACCGCTTCAAAAAATAGGCATGTTCCCAGCAGTCGATGCCTGCAATAACGCAAAGGCCATCTGAGATAGGGGAATTCTGGTTTGGTGTTGTTACGAGTTTCAGCACGCCGTTAGAATCCACTACCAGCCAGGCATACCCGGATCCAAATATAGCCAGTGCATACCTTTTAAATTCATCAAAAAACTGTTCCACCGTCCCAAAGTATTGTACGATGGCAGGATACAATACTTCAGCCTGGGTCCGGGTCATGGAATTGGTCATCCCGAAGAAATAGATGGTGTGATTATAAACTCCGCCCGCATTATTAATGATGCTCTGACGGACTTCCGAAGGAAGGCTTTCCGTGTCCGAAAGCAGATCCTCCAAAGACTTGTTTTGCAGCTGCGGATAATTCGACAGGATCCCGTTAAGATTCGCCACATATCGTTGCTGCAGCCTGTCGTGGTGCAGGTACATGGTTTGCGTGTCTATGTAGGGTTCCAGTGCATCGTATGGATACGGCAGCGGCAGGTTTACAAAGGGGTAATGTTCATTCATAGGTTATTGTCCTCATTATTATTTGTATATATATATTCAGTACTCAGGGATATATGATGGATAAGCAGGAGCTTGTAACAGAAATCTATAATGGCTCTGCTATAGGTTTTTCCTATAACCAGGTCATAATTATATCAATTAACACTTAGCCATAAAACCAGGTATAATACCAATTAAGAAGATACGAAATAAATAATCAGTATAACATTTGGGAGGAAATTCATATGGCTAAGAAGACAAGAGCTGAGAGAAATTTAAAATTTGAAACATTACAATTACATGTTGGACAGGAACAGGCGGATCCGGTTACCGATGCCAGAGCAGTACCCATTTACCAGACATCTTCCTATGTGTTCCATAATAGCGATCATGCTGCGGCCAGATTCAGCCTGTCAGATGCAGGAAATATTTATGGGAGACTGACAAACCCAACCCAGGACGTCTTTGAGCGCAGGATAGCTGCTTTGGAAGGCGGAGTGGCTGCCTTGGCAGTGGCTTCCGGAGCTGCTGCAGTTACCTATTCCATTGAAAATATTGCCAAAAGCGGGGATCATATTGTAGCGGCAAAGAATATCTATGGCGGTACTTATAATCTGCTGGAGCATACTCTCCCAGAATACGGAGTTGAAACGACCTTTGTGGATCCTTTTGATTACGAAGCCTTTGACAAAGCCATTCGGGAAAACACAAAGCTGGTATTCATTGAAACTCTGGGCAATCCCAATTCCGATGTGGTTGATATTGAAAAGCTTGCAGGCATCGCTCATGCACATAATATTCCGCTGATTGTGGACAATACCTTTGCAACTCCTTATCTGGTAAGACCCATTGAATACGGAGCGGATATTGTAGTCCATTCCGCCACAAAATATATTGGAGGCCATGGAACAGCCATTGGCGGGGTCATTGTTGACGGTGGAACATTCGATTGGGAAGCTTCCGGGAAATTTGCTTCCCTTACAGAGCCGAACCCAAGCTACCATGGAATCAGCTTTACCAAGGCTGTAGGAGCGGCCGCTTATGTAACAAAGATCCGCGCCATTTTACTCCGTGATACCGGAGCAGCTCTTTCTCCTTTCCATGGGTTTTTATTCCTCCAGGGCTTAGAAACCTTATCCCTTCGTGTAGAACGTCATGTGGAAAATGCTCTGAAGGTGGCTCAGTATTTAAAGAACCATCCGCAGGTGGAGAAGGTGCACCATCCTTCTGTCTCAGAGGATCCGGAGCAGCAGGAATTATACGGCAAATATTTTCCAAATGGCGGAGGTTCCATATTTACCTTTGAAATCAAGGGAGATGCCAGGAAGGCAAAAGACTTTATTGACCAGTTGGAATTATTCTCCCTGTTAGCCAATGTAGCTGACGTAAAATCTTTAGTCATTCATCCGGCGTCCACGACCCATTCCCAGATGTCAGCAGAGGAATTGGAGGATTCAGGAATCAAACCGAACACTATCCGGTTATCCATAGGAACGGAACATGCAGCTGATATTATTGAAGATTTAGAGGAAGCATTTAAGGCGGTTCAATAATCGTCAGGTTTAACAGAATTAAAAACAGGCTGCCATACTCCTATGGCAGCCCTTTGAGCGCTAGGTACAGGGAGAAAAGCCATCAGCGATGGGATCTACCCTAAAAGCGTGGGCAAGAATGAGGAAACACCCTACGGGTATACCTTTATGCCAAAAAAGCGTGGGCAAGAATGAGGAAAGGAGATACCATGACATTACAGCAGCTTCGTTATGCCATATGCATTGCAACTCAAAAATCCATGAATAAGGCGGCTGCCGAGTTGTTTATCACGCAGCCCAGCCTATCAAGCACCATCCGGGATCTGGAAGAAGAGATCGGCATTAAGCTGTTTCTGCGCTCTAACCGGGGAATCGTAATCACTCCGGAAGGAGAGGAGTTCCTTGGATATGCCAGACAGATGCTGGAGCAGTACCGCCAGATGGAAGAGCGGTTCGTAAAGAAGGAAAAGTTTAAGAAAAAATTCAGCGTATCCATGCAGCATTACACCTTTGCCGTTCAGGCCTTTATCCATATGGCAAAAGAATTCGGTATGGATGATTACGAATTTGCCGTCCACGAAACCAAAACCTATGAAGTCATTGAAAATGTAAGGAACCAGAAAAGCGAATTAGGGATTCTGTACTTAAATGATTTTAACCAGAAGGCCATTGAAAAAATTTTTAATGATAATGAACTGGAATTTGTGGAATTATTTCAGTGCGGAATCTATGTTTTCCTATGGAAGGGCAATCCGCTGGCAGAAAAAGAGCTGATCGAATTTGAAGATTTAAAGAATTATCCCTGCCTGTCCTTTGAACAGGGAAATAATAATTCCTTTTATCTGGCGGAAGAAGTGTTCAGCACTTTTGAATATAAGCAGATCATAAAGGCGGATGACAGAGCCACGCTCTTAAATCTCATGGTAGGATTAAATGGCTATACCCTGTGCTCCGGGATTATCTGTGAAGATTTAAATGGAGATGAATATAGGGCAATTCCTCTTAATACCGATGATAAGATGAGAATCGGATATATAAAAAAGAAAAAAATGCCCTTAAGCATCCTTGGCGAAAAATATATAGCGGAACTGATCAGATTGAAAGAAAAACATCTTCCAACCTAAGTTTAATAGCAGTTTATCTTGCGTCACGGTGTGCTGAAGTTCAGTATTTCCGTGGCGTTTCCCGTTTTATTTGATCGGTGCATTCATTTAGCATTACTTACCTTTATTATATATAATTGTAAGTGGTGTTTTCTATTAAGTCCAGAAATAGGCATAGAAATATTGCTATTACATGAGAAAGAAAAGGAGCTGACCAGGAATATAGAATGAGTGATATTGTATAGAGATACCGGTTTTCTCAGTTTATGAAAGAGAAGGAGAATGGTGGAAAATGTACCCCAGAGGAAAATGCTGTCATTGGGAAAAGCTCACTAGGCTTTTAGCTGACTTTAGTTCCATGGTTACTTGGATAGTGGGAAAAGTAATTCGAATAGAGCGGAAAATTCCGCTGTACTGAAACTTCTATCCCATGTTGTTCTTAGAGGTAAATCATAATAGAATAGAGCCGAATAATCGGCTGTATGGAAGACAACGTATTTTTGCGCTGAATGCTTATACCGGCCCTGTCTATAGTAATAAAATGCTAAAAACAGGGAAAGCAGGAGGCTGTATTGAGCAACTATTGATAAAACGAATTTTGTGCCTCCAATGGGATTCTTTTTAATGCTCTAAACAAACAATTGAGAAAAGGCCATTTTTTAGCCGCTCTTTCTCCACACAGTTAGTCAAAGATATAACAGTATATGCCTATTCATTATTTTGCTGCCGTGAAAAGTAATTGCACATTGAAATGGGATATGTTACCATAGTGGAATGGAACAATCGTGTCACTGCAAGGGCGTTTGGCCTTCCATCATACATAGATGGGAGGTGGTGCGGATGAAATATGACTTTAAAGACCTTATGGCCTTTGGTATGTTCATAATCGCATTACTTACCTTTATTTTCGTTAATTGTAAGTAGCGTTTTTCTTTAAAGTCCTGGAAACAGGCATAGAAAAACCACCCTTGTAAAACATTGGCGTGTTAAGTAGGGTGGAGTTTTCTATCTCATTTAATGGCCAACCCCTTGTATTGGGGCGGTTGTTCCTTTTGTAATTCTAATATAGCATATCTGGTATGGTATTTCAATAGGCTTTTATTATTACCGTTATAATCATTAAAAATAATATAAATTCCATGAGTATATCTGGAACGGTATATCAAGCCTACTCTTCCTCGTCAGATACGTATTCCAATAAATTCCCATTCTGACATTTAAGTAATTAGCAAACAGTTGAGATATTATCCCAAGATACTGGCTCGTTATTGCGGAACTTCTGTATAGTTGCCTCGCTTAACAGCTTTCCTTTTTAAGCCTGTATGTTGAATATCCTACATCTTTAAGCGCAAAAATAACATATCCATAATAAAGCTGTGAAATCCTTGATTTAAAAGGAAATCTCATAAATATGAGTGTATTTGAGTTTCACTCCCCTAAATATAATATTCAGGAGACTCCTGATACCTGTCAAGTATGTCCTGCAGGGTAATTCCGTTTAAATAATTTGCAATAACTTCTGAAAGCCCCTGCCAGATGGGAAGAGTCAGACAGTCAGCCTGCCTGGAGCATATGTTTGGATCGTTGTCCATACAGCTGACAGGATTTAAGCTTCCCTCTGAGCTGAGCAGGATATCTCCGATGGTTATCTGGGAGGGCTGCCTTGCCAGCTTATAACCGCCCATGTGACCACGGTAGGTAGTGAGCAGATTGCTGCGGTTTAAAAAAGGAACAATCTGTTCAAGATATTTTTTAGAAATGTTCTGCCTTTCGGAAATGTCCTTTAAGGCAATGAATTCCTCATTATAATGTTCCGCTAAATCAATCATCATGCGAAGGGAATAGCGGCCGCGAGTTGATATTTTCATAGTATACCACCTTACAAAACAATTTTGTGTATCAATACCTATTTTACCATGGGTTGAATAGGTATTCAACCCATGAAATAAAATTCTTTAGCAATAGAAATTAACTATAGCAGGTGATTGCTTTTAAGTAATACCATTGGCGGCGTTCCATTGGTATACTTAAGTAAAGAATAAATGCATGATTCCAAATTGAGAAAGAGGGGTATGAATATGGAATACGGGATTTCAACTAAATGTTTATACGGCAATGGGGAAGGGGTTGCTACAGACAAGTCTGGAGCCATCAGCTTTCCTATTTACCAGACAGCGACCTTTGCTCATAGGGGAATCGGGGAAAGCACCGGTTATGATTACAGCCGCCTGCAGAATCCAACCAGAGAGCAGCTGGAAAAGGTGGTGGCTTCCCTTGAAAATGGAGTGGATGCCCTGGCATTTTCAAGCGGTATGGCAGCAATCACGGCTTTAATGGAACTGTTTCAGCCGGGTGACCATATAATAACCGATTGTGATTTATATGGTGGGAGCATCCGTTTGTTTGATAATATCAGTAAGAAGAACGGGATTTTGATCAGTTCCGTAGACTGTTCCCGCGGGGACATTGCAGAATTTGAAAACCTGATCGGTGAGAATACAAAAGCAATATACATAGAGACTCCGACAAACCCCATGATGAATGTCATAGACATCGGTAAGCTGGCAGAGATTGCAAAGAAGAACCATTTGCTTTTGATCGTGGACAATACGTTTTTGTCCCCTTATTTTCAAAACCCATTGAAGCTGGGGGCTGATATTGTTGTCCACAGTGGAACCAAATATCTGGGCGGTCATAATGATACCATCGCAGGCTTTCTGGTCACCGCCTCGGCAGAGATATCCGAAAAGCTCAGGTTTATAATAAAAACGGTAGGTTCTGGTCTGGCTCCCTTTGACAGCTGGCTCATATTAAGAGGGATTAAAACCCTTGGAATCCGGATGGAGCGGGGAGAGGAGAATGCCAGAAAACTTGTGGAATGGCTGTGCCGGGAAAAGAAGGTCACAAAGGTGTATTACCCCGGAATCCAGTCTCATCCCGGTCACGAGGTCTGTAAAAAGCAGGCAAGGGGATTTGGCTCCATGGTAACCTTTGAGGTGGAGACAACGGAGCTGGCCCATCGGATTTTAAAAGAGGTGAAACTGATCCGTTTTGCAGAAAGCTTGGGTGGTGTGGAAACGCTGATCACTTACCCGATTACCCAAACTCATGCCGATGTGCCTAAAGAGGTTCTGGCCGCCAATGGCGTTACCGACAGGATCTTAAGATTATCAGTGGGGATCGAAGACTCAGAAGATCTGATAAGGGAATTGGAGAGAATATTTTATGTGTAAGGAAACGATTAATTTTGATGAAGTCATAAACCGTAAAAATACGAACAGTCTCAAGTATGATTTTGCAGTAAGAAGGAGAAAACCGGAAAATCTTTTACCCCTGTGGGTAGCGGATATGGACTTTAAGGTATCCGGGAAGATTTTGGAGGCCCTTCATGAGCGGGTTGACCATGGGATTTTTGGTTACAGCGAGGTCCAGGAAGATTATTTTGAAGCCATCCGGGACTGGATGGGAAAAAAGCATCACTGGAATGTGGAGAGCAGATGGCTGATCAAAACACCTGGTGTTGTATTTGCCTTAGCCATGGCTGTCCAGGCTTTTACAGATCCGGGGGATGGGGTTATGATCCAGCAGCCGGTATATTATCCCTTCAGCGAAGTCATTGAGGATAATGACAGGGTGGTCGTGGATAATTCCCTGTATCTTGGAAAAGATGGCAAGTATCACATGGATTTAGAAGATTTTGAAAGAATAGCAGAAGAGTTCCATGTGAAATTATTTCTATTATGCAGTCCCCATAATCCGGTAGGAAGAGTCTGGAGCCAGGAGGAGTTGGAAAAATTAGGGGAAATCTGCATTCGCAGGGATATCCTTGTGGTCAGCGATGAGATTCATCAGGATTTTGTGTTTGAGGGAGAGCACCTGGTATTTGCCAAACTTAGCGAAGAACTGAAAAACAGGACCATTAGCTGTACCTCCCCAAGTAAGACCTTTAATCTGGCGGGCTTACAGATTTCCAATATATTTATTGCAAATCAGAAGCTGAGGCGGAGGTTCCGCAGACAGGTGGCGGCAGCCGGGTACAGTCAGCTTAATACCCTGGGCTTAACTGCATGTGAAGCGGCGTACCGCCATGGAGAAGAGTGGCATGATCAGCTTATGGAGTATTTAAAGGCAAATGTTTCCTATGTACGTGAGTTTTTAAAAGAAAAAATACCCAATGTCAAGCTTATAGAACCGGAAGGAACCTATCTTGTCTGGCTGGATTTCCGGGAACTGGGCCTTACAGAAGGGGAGAGAGAAGATCTGATCATAAAAAAGGCAGGGCTTTGGCTGGACAGCGGGGCCATGTTCGGTCCGGTGGGAGAGGGATTTGAAAGAATCAACATCGCATGCCCCCGGTCTATTCTGGAGCAGGCCTTGGGTAACTTAGAGCAAGCTATAAAAACGTTATGAAACATAAAAACGTGATAAAAATAATAGATTATCTTTATCACCAGCCGTGATTATGGAATGGTACCTGATATGGAAAACGCCGGAGCCCCGCATAAAAAGGATGTCATTGCGAGGCTTCGGCGTTTATTCTATGCTTTTGTTTATTAAGGGAAACAGGCAATTTATGCCCATACGTCAAATTCCTTTATTTTCCGAATGGAGAGTCTTCCTGGCGTACAAAATACCCCTGGTTATGGCTGCAAACAGGACAGACCTGCGGCGCTTTGGTTCCTTTATGGATATGACCGCAGTTTAAGCAGATATATTCTGTGGTCGTATCGTTTTCAAAGAGTTTATTATCTTGCACCAGCTGCGCATACTGGGCAAAACGCTGGCTGTGTACTTTTTCAACCTCAGCGATCATATAAAAGGAATTTGCGATACTGGAAAATCCCTCTTCCTTAGCCTTGTCGCCGAAGGATTTATAAATGGTGTCGTGCTCGGCAGCTTCATGCTGGGCGGAGAGCTGCAAAAGCTCCAGGATGTTATTGGAGTTGTCAATTGGATAGTTGGCGCTTATGGAGATTTCCTGACCATGGAACTCTTTTAAGTGATTATAGAATACCTCAGCGTGTTCCTTTTCTTGATTTCCGGTATAATGGAAAAGCCAGTATAAAACAGCAAGATTTTGATTTTTTGCCTGGGACGCGGCAAATTCGTAACGCCGCCAAGCCTGGCACTCTCCTGCAAAAGCTTTTAAAAGGTTCTCTTTTGTAACGCTGTCTTTCAGTGCGACCATGTTTTGTTCCTCCTAATTTATTTACCAGTAGTGTTACCAGATATCTCCTGATTTATAATAAAAAATGGAAGATATGGAAAAATATTTATTATATCGCCATTTTCGATGACGCCAAAAAGATGCAGAGCCGATCACCACGTTTCCTTAACAGGTGTTCGGCTCTGCATCTTTGGCATAGATCCTCCTTTTTGCCCCTTTGTAAACCGAAAGCAGTAATAGAAGAAGGAAAGCCAACATTTGATAGTATACGAAGAAGAAGTCAGATATTTAGTAACCCTGATTCCAGTCAGATTGATGCCGGCATCCCCCAGCATCCGACGACAAGAAAAACAGTTATAAGAGGAGATAATCGGCAACGGAATCAATAAAAATATTGTAAAAAGGTATTGACACATTTCTCTTCGTATATTAATATAATTATAACATATAAACCTATTAAACATATAGGTAATGAAAAGAGATGATCAGTATGAAGGAATTCAAGTTCATGGCAGCAAGTAATCATGGATTTTATAATAATAGATGTTGTTGTCAGACTGTATGTATGAATAGAGATATAGCTTTGTTGTAATGCTTATTATGATGCCTGATATCCTGGAATATGAGAAATATCCATATCTCAGCGGAACAAAGGAGCAGGTGCTGTAATTGGCAGCCGCTCTATTTTCATTCAATTAACCAAAATATTAAATATCATATAAAACGGAGGTAAAGAATATGGGAACAATTAAAGAAAGCGCAGTGGAACTCATTGGAGGAACACCGATACTCAAATTAAACCGGTACAGTGCAAAGGAAGGAATCGAGGGCGTTACGCTTCTGGCTAAGCTGGAATACTTAAATCCTGCCGGTTCCGTAAAAGACAGGATCGCTCTTGCCATGATTGAAGATGCAGAGGAAAAAGGGATCTTAAAGCCTGGAGCAACCATCATTGAGCCGACATCAGGAAATACCGGAATCGGTTTGGCAGCCGTTGCGGCGGCCAAAGGCTACCGGACCATTCTGACTCTCCCGGATACCATGAGCGTGGAACGTAGAAACTTATTAAAAGCCTATGGTGCAGAATTAGAATTGACTGAGGGAGCAAAGGGCATGAGAGGGGCTATTGAGAAAGCAGAGGAGCTGAAAGACAGCATACCTGGTTCTATTATCCTGGGACAGTTTGTGAACCAGGCAAACCCCAAAGTACACAAGGAAACCACCGGACCGGAGATCTGGGAACAGACGGCTGGGGAAGTGGACATTTTTATCGCTGGCGTAGGTACAGGCGGAACCATTACAGGAGTGGGACAATATTTAAAGGAAAAGAAACCGAATGTCAGAATTGTAGCGGTAGAACCGGCAAGCAGTCCGGTACTCTCCGGAGGAAAACCAGGGCCTCACAAGATTCAGGGTATCGGCGCAGGATTTGTGCCTGAAGTCCTGGATACCGGAATTTACGATGAAATAATTACCGTTGAGAATGAGGATTCATTTAAGGAAGGTAAGGCTTTTGCAGTATCAGAGGGAATTCTGGTAGGAATCTCTTCCGGCGCTGCACTAAAAGCGGCAAAGCTGCTGGCGGAAAGACCGGAAAACAAGGGAAAGACCATCGTCGTCTTACTGCCGGATTCCGGTGACCGGTATTTGTCAACTCCTTTATTCGGCTAAATTGTTTCATGAAATAAGATGACTGGTGGTTTTGGAAACAGCTGGTTATAAGATTATCTTATTACCAGCTGTATTTTTTTCATATTATACAAATACCTATAGGAATGGTAAGATATGAATATAAGGAAACAGAAATGTTTGGAAAGGAGTTAATAATGGTTCAGATGAATGAGAAGATGTGTTGTTGCTGTAAATGCGGAAAGAATGGTCATTTAATTTGTGTCATGAAACCTGAAACTCCTGTGCATGGTTTTTATGCATAGAAGGCAGGTGTCAGAGGGCATCTGCTTTTTTTGTACTCAAATTTAGGAAAGAAGGAAGAAAATATGGCAATAGAAGAGAGATTCGGAAAGGTAGCGACCACAGAAGATACCCACGAAGTATCTGAAACAGGTGCTTTTGTAAGACAGGATAATTATTTTGTCACACCCTTTGGTGAAGGGGAGGGAGAGCTTCCGGTGGAAGCCGGGCGGTACCGGCTCATATGGACGCCCCTCTGCCCATGGGCCACGAGACAGATCATTGCCTTAAAGCTTCTGGGGCTGGAAGATGTGATCAGCGTCGGTAAGGTAAGTCCCGTAAGAACGGAGAACGGCTGGGAATTTTCCCTTGACGAGGGCGGCGTGGATCCGGTTCTTAAAATCCGGTATCTCCCGGAAATCTATGCAGCCACAGACCAGGAATATGAAGGAAGGGCAACGGTTCCCACTGTGGTAGATTTAAAGACCAGAAAGGTGGTCAACAACGATTATCACCGTTTGACAAATTACTGGGAAACCGCATGGAAGCCATTTCATAAGCCGGGGGCACCGGATCTGTATCCTGAGGATTTAAGAGAGGAAATTGATGAGCTCAATGTGATCTTATTCCATGAAGTGAACAACGGGGTATACAAAGCGGGCTTTGCCCAGTCCCAAAAAGAATATGAAACTGCGTATGATGTGCTGTTTCAAAGGCTTGACTGGCTGGAAGAACGGCTTTCCAACGGGAGATATCTGTTTGGAGACCGGCTCACTGATTCTGACATCCGGTTATATGTAACCCTTGCTCGGTTTGACGTGGCTTACTATTTCAGTCATAAGACTAACAGGAACCGCATTGCGGATTTTGATAATCTGTGGAATTATGCAAAGGACTTGTATACGATTCCGGCATTTAAAGAGGCCACGGATTTTGATTCCATAAAAAGGGGATATCTCCTGGGAAGCCATGGACACAATCCATACAACATTCTTCCCCTGGGACCGGATGTTTCCATCTGGGATGAACCGAATAACAGGGATGAAAAATTCGGAAAGAGAAAATAGGAAAGGCAGGGGCGTTCATGTCTGATTCTACATTTTATAATCAGGTTACAGAAACCTTTCATTGGTTTCACCAAAATCCCGAACTATCCTTTGAAGAATACGAGACAACGGGCCGAATTCGTGAGTTTTTAGAATACTACAATATCCGTATCCTGGATTTGGATTTAAAAACAGGATTGGCAGCAGAAATACAAGGTGGAAACGACGGTCCTGTGATCGCACTGCGCTGCGATATCGACGCTCTGCCCGTGCAGGAAGAAACCGAGTTACCTTATGCCTCTGCCATAACTGGAAAGATGCACGCCTGCGGTCACGACTTTCATACCACAGTGATGCTGTATGTAGCAAAAAAATTACAGGAGCAGCGGGAACATTTGCACGGAACGGTAAAAATCCTGTTTCAACCCGCCGAGGAATCCTCGGTCGGTGCTTTGGAAGTAATCAAAACAAAGGTTCTTGATGATGTTGACGGAATCTACGGCCTGCATACCGATATCACACTACCGGTTGGAACTGTAGGAATTGTTTCCGGTAGTGTAACTGCCGCTGTCGACAGGTTTACAGTCAGGCTTACGGGAAAAGGCACTCATGCGGCTCACCCTCAGGACGGAATTGATCCTGTGCTTACAGCCTCACAGATTGTTACCCATGCCCAAAGCATCGTCAGCCGTAATATTGATCCGTTTTCTCAGGGCCTGCTCAGCATAACCCGTATTACGGCAGGAAATACATGGAATGTAATTCCGCAGACAGCAGAGCTTGAAGGAACGGTACGCACCATGGACAGACACAATCGCCGGCTGATCGAAGAACGTTTCCGCACGCTGGTTCAGCATATTGCATTGTCACAGGGGGCAGAAGCAGAAATAGACTGGCTTGCAGGGCCTCCTGCCACAAATAATGCCCCGTGTTTTGAGCCTGTTGCTGCCGCCGTAGCAAAAGAACAGGGGCTGATGGTCAAAACTTCTTCACCATCTCTTGGCGGAGAAGACTTTGCCTTTTATCAGGAAAAGATTCCAGGTTTCTTCATCCGCATAGGAACTGGTGAGTCCTATCCCAACCACCACCCGAAATTTCAAGTTGACACCAATTCATTGAAGCCGGCCATTGATTATTTTGCAGCTTTGGCACAAAAGACTCTTTTTGCCATAAAAAACGGTGAATTGATTCCTGCGCAGGAGGCATCCGATGATTGAAATTCAAAATGTAAGTAAACGGTTTGATTCTGCTTCTGGTGATGTTCATGCCTTGCGGCAGGTCAGCCTTACGGTTGAAAAGGGCGATATTTTCGGAGTGATAGGCTTCAGCGGAGCAGGTAAATCAACCCTGGTACGACTGGTAAACTTATTGGAGCGCCCTTCAGAAGGGCGGGTGCTGGTTGATGGCACAGACATCACCACCCTGTCAAAACCGGACTTACGAAAGTTGAGAAAGAATATCGGTATGATTTTCCAGCAATTTAATTTGCTCCAGTCCAAATCTGTTTTTCAGAATGTAGCGGCGCCGCTGGTATTGAACAAAGTGCCAAAAAAGGACATAGAAAAGCGGGTAAAAGAGCTCTTGCAGTTTGTAGAGCTTGAGGATAAAACCCACACCAATGTATCAAAGCTTTCAGGCGGTCAAAAACAAAGGGTCGGCATAGCCCGCGCCCTTGCCACAAATCCCAGCATCTTACTTTGCGACGAGGCTACAAGTGCTTTGGATCCTAAGACCACGGATTCTATTCTGGAGCTATTGAAAAAAATAAACAGGGAGCTGAATGTTACGATACTCCTGATCACTCACGAAATGCACGTTATTTGTGATGTATGTAACAAAGTTGCGGTTATGGATAATGGAAGGGTGCTAGAGCAGGGAACAGTGCTTGAAGTATTCGGTAATCCACAGAATAAAATCACCAGGAGTTTTGTAAAGACCGTGATTGACGACAGCATACCCAGGAGCCTTGCCCGGGAAATTCTTAAATATCAGGGAGATAACCGGATTTTCCGTCTGCGTTTTCAAGGAAATATTGCCGGAAAACCCCTGCTGTACCGCATAAGCGCGGAATACCACATGGAGAACAGCATTTTGTTTGCCACCGTTTGTGAACTTCAGGGAGTTGTGTTCAGCATTATGATTGTGCAGGTGTTTGGCTCCGTCCAAAGGCTTGACGAGGTGCAGCAATTTATTGAAAATTCCGGAGTCTATGTGGAAGTCTTACGTTTGACCGGGGAAGAGGAGGAACGCAATGATTGAGCAATATTTAGGCATTACAAGCGAACAGATGGTAATTGCTGCCGGCCAGACCGTTTATATGCTGTTCTGGGGGCTGTTGCTGGGATCACTTCTTGGGATTCCCCTCGGCATATTACTTACCATTACACGTAAGGGCGGTATCCTGCAAAACAAAGCCGTCTATACCCTGATCAATTACACAATTAACATCGTACGCTCCGTGCCTTATATTATTTTGCTGGTGGCAATTATGCCCTTAACAAAAATCATTGTGGGCACCCGGATCGGCACCCAGGCTGCTTTGGTTTCGCTGGTGTTTTACATCACTCCATTTCTTTCGCGCCTAGTAGAAAGCTCACTGCTTGAGGTTGATAAGGGCATCATCGAAGCGGCGGAAGCCATGGGGGCGACTCCTGTGCAGGTTATTTGGCACTTTTTGCTGCCGGAAGCATTGGGTTCGCTGATCTTGTCCCTGACCACAGGTACCATCGGTCTCCTTGGTGCAACCGCCATGGCGGGAGCCATAGGCGGAGGCGGTGTTGGTAACCTGGCATTAACCTATGGGTATCAGCAATTTAACACACCCTTAATGGTTGCGACCGTAATCGTATTGATCGTGTTTGTTCAGCTGATTCAAGGGCTTGGAAATCATTTATCAAAACGTGTCAGAGCACGTGAATAAAGGAGGAACCTGTTTATGAAAAAAATTAGATTGATTATTATCGCTGCCTTACTTGCCGTCACTGTCGCCGGCTGCTCAGCCAATAGCGAAAGCAAGCTGGGCCAGGACAAAAAAACATTGAAATACGGCAAGGCTGCAGGACCCTATACGGTATTATTTGAAGATGCAGTGAAGCCCATCTTAGAGAAGCAGGGGTATCAGCTGGAAGTGGTTGATTTTTCAGACCTTTTGCAGAATGATACCGCGTTGAATGAAGGTGAAATTGACTTTAACGTGGAACAGCATACTGCTTATGCGGAAAATTTCAACAATAAGCAAAATGGAAACCTTGTTCCCATCTCCCCCATACCCACCGTTCCCGCCGGACTGTTTTCTGCAAAGCATACCTCTTTGGACACCATAGTGGATGGCGCGATTGTTGCAGTACCAAATGACGCTTCCAATACGGCACGTGCTTATGCACTTCTTCAAAAGGCCGGCTGGATTAAGCTTAACCCGGATGTTCCTCTTGAAAAGGTAAAACAATCCGACATCATTGAAAACACGTACAACATTAATTTTGTGGAAATGGATTCTTTAAACATCCCTCCTGCTCTGGATGATTTTGACTTTGCAGTGATCACAGGAAGCATTGTTTATAATGCAGGCATTGATCCATCTACCGCCATATTACAGGAAGATATTTTGGATCATCTGATTTTACAGGTGGTTGTAAAAGAAGAGAACAAAGATACAAAATGGGCAAAGGACATCGCAGCTGCTTATCACTCAGACGAATTGAAAGAGTATATGAAAAAGAACAACTCAGGCTTGTGGTTCGTTCCCCAGGAATTGAAATAGCATAGACTCCATCCGGTAATAGGAAGGAGATAACCAAAACAAAGAAATTCATTTTATAAAAGAGGAGAGAAAATTATGAAGAAAAATATTGCAGGCAAATCAATCCTGGGGGTGCTTACGGCAGTGGCCGTATTAGGAGCCCTGACCGGATGCAAGAGCAGTACTAATCCGGCGGCAACCAAAGCAGCTGAGGAAACAACAAAAACAGAAAGTTCAGAAGAACCGGTAAAACAGGAGGAGAGCAGTGAGGTTGCAGGTACAGCAGAACCAGTGGTCATTCATGCAGCAACAGGCGGTTCTCCAAAACCGTTCACCTTTGTGGACAGCAGCAATCAGCTTACCGGTCACAATATTGAACTGATCAAAGCCGTTTTTGACCGGCTTCCCCAATATAAGCTTGAAATCGAAGTGACCGATTTTACCTCCATTTTCGCAGGCCTGGATTCCGACCGGTACCAGATCGGTGTAAATAATTTTGCGAAGAATGAGAGCAGAAAAGAAAAGTATTTATTTACCGATCCGATCTTTGCCAATGAGTACGTTGCCATCTTTGCAAAGAACAATGAAAAGGCAGCAGGCATAGAGACATGGGATGATCTTGCTGGCTTAAAGACCATTTCATCTGCAGGAATCAATATTACCACAGCACTGGAAAACTATAACGCCACCCATGCCCAGAATCCCATTGCAATCGAATACAGTGATGAAGACCTTGTGCTGCAGATTCAGGATGTGGAAGCTGGGAAATACGATTTCGTGTTAATGGATAAACCAATGTTCGAGTATTATCAGAAAGAATTTAATTTTAATGTGGAAGGAGCTTCCATCAGCAACACCCTTTCAAAGGACTTAATGGAAGAACCCTTCAGCTATCTGATTGTCAGCAAGGGAAATGAGAAACTGGTAGAGGATATCGACAAGGCGTTAAAAGAAGTGATTGAGGACGGAACTTCTAAGGAAATTAACTTAAAATGGTTTGGATCCGATTACTCCCCATCTTATTAATAAAACCGGAGGAACAAGATGAGCAAAATATTTGACTGGCAGCTGGTGTTCACGGAAATTCCTGCATTGCTGAAATACTTGCCTGTAACACTGCAGCTGACAGGAGTTGCCCTGATAATCGGTTGGGTGATGGGGCTTTTGATTGCCGTAGTAAAGATCCACAATGTCCCGGTCCTGCGGCAATTATGTACTTTATTTGTTTCGGTCGTACGGGGAACTCCGATTATCGTCCAGCTATATCTTACGTACTTTGGAATTCCTATCGCATTGAAATACTATAACTTTTACAATGGAACTTCTTATAACGTAAATGGAATCCCGTCAATTATTTTTGCGATCGTGGCCCTGGGGCTTAATCAATCTGCCTTTGATTCAGAAACCATACGGGCAGCCATACAGTCCGTGGAAAAAGGGCAGGTTGAGGCAGCCAAGGCCCTTGGAATGAACGGGTTCCAGATATTTCGCAGGGTTTTGTTCCCCCAGGCAGTGACAGTAGCCCTCCCCTCCCTGGGAAACTCCCTCATAAGCCTGGTAAAGGGGACCTCACTTGCATTTACCTGCTCGGTCGTTGAGATAACGGCTCAGGGTAAGATTCTTGCTGGAAACAGCTACCGGTATTTTGAAGCATATTGTTCTCTGGCTATCATCTACTGGGTTATGACGATTTTTATTGAGCGGCTGTTTGTATATTTAGAAAAAAAGATGAGCGTTCCGGAAACGGTTTCGGGAGAAGCGTCCTGCAGACATACCTTTACACCCGGTAAAACGGGGTGGGCCCTGTCCAAAAAGCATGGACAGGAACAGGGAAAGGAGGAATAGGTGTGAGCGTCATTGAAATTCGTGGATTAAGTAAAAAATTTGGCAAGAACGTGGTGCTGGATAACATTGATCTGGTCATACACGAAGGTGATGTGGTCGCCATCATCGGACCATCAGGAACCGGTAAGTCCACCCTGCTCCGTTCCATCAATCTGCTTGAAAAACCGGAACAGGGAACTATCAAGATAAACGATCAGGAAATCGACCTTACTACAAGATCAGCCAGGGAAAAACTGGAGTTGCGGAAGAATACGGAAATGGTATTCCAGCAGTTTAATCTTTTCAAGAACCGGACCGCCCTGGAGAATGTAATGGAAGGGCTGATGGTTGTAAAAAAGCTAAAGAAAAACGAGGCCAGAAGCATTGCGGAAAAGCACTTGAAGAAGGTGGGGATGGGGGACCGTTTGTCCCATTATCCCAGGCATTTATCAGGAGGGCAGCAGCAAAGAGTGGCCATCGCAAGGGCGCTGGCCATGGACCCGAAACTGCTTCTTATGGATGAACCGACATCGGCTCTGGACCCGGAGTTGGTGAGCGAAGTTCTGATTACTATAAAAAAGGCAGCCCAGGAGGGCAATACCATACTCCTTGTAACCCATGAGATGAATTTTGTGAGAAACGTGGCCAATCGGATCATCTTCCTGGAAAACGGAAAAATTGTAGCTGACGGAACACCGAAAGAGATCTTTGATAATCCGAAAAACCAACGGTTAAAGGAGTTTTTAGTAAAGATTCACATGTTGGAAAGCGCTGATTATACGATTTAATCGAATCAAGTAAGGCCGCGGATTGTAAATATCCGCTTGACAGGGAGAATGATATGGCAGAAGGAATCGAAGTATTTGAGCGCACATTTCGTCATCAAATTCAGGCGGACGGGGAAATCAAGGTTCAGGATAATTTTTTTAAAAAGAAATTTGGCAAGGAAGAAGGGGAGTGGCCGGTGGAAGCCGGCCGGTACCGACTGCTTTGGATGCCGGCCTGTCCCCATGCGCACAAGGTCATAATAGCCAGAAGGCTTTTGGGACTGGATAAGGTTATCAGCCTTGGAACAACGGGAATTTTCCGTGATCCCAAAGGCTGGGTATTTACAGAGAATCCGGGTGAGAAGGATCCTGTTGTGGAGTATAAGAATTTGTGGCCCTATGCCAGAGATTTATATCAGGTTCCGGATAAAAAATTGAAACTTCAGGAGGTCTCCCATGAATGATATCACCTACAAGATAACAAAGGAAGGGGTTCACTGGCAGGAAGTCGCCGATGTGCTTCGGCGTTCCGGGCTGTCGGACCGGTCTGCAAAGGATCAGGAGACCATTTTTAACAACAGTTATGCTGTAGTGTTTGTCTATGACAAAGAGAGGATCGTGGGGGTTGGAAGAGCCTTATCCGATGGCGTCTGCCAGGCAGCGATCTATAATATTGCTCTTGATGAAGAATATCAGGGATACGGAATCGGCAGAAAACTGATTGAATTGCTGCTTGATCAGGTTAAGGGCCAGAATGTCATCCTATATACCCATCCCAGGACGGTCGCTCTATACGAAAAAATGGGATTTCGCAGGAATAAGACAGCCATGAGCATATTCCGGGGATCAGAAGATTCTTTAAACTGGATGAAAAAAGAAGGATTCCTGCTTCCGGAAAAATACCGCTTTGTTGATGAATACGGCAGAGACGATATGAAACATTAGGCAGGTTTAAAAAAAGAATGAGGTAATTACTATGTCAAAGAAATTTATAAAGGATGAAATCGAAAAAGACGGGAAATTCAACCGGCAGAAAAATCAGTTTACAACGGCATTTGGAACAGAAGAAGGGCAGCTGCCTATAGAAGCAGGAAGATACCGTCTGTTCTGGTCCCCTGCCTGCCCATGGGCCCACCGCTCTGTCATTGTAAGGAGCCTGCTTGGGCTTCAGGATGTAATCAGCCTGGGTACGCTGGATCCTGTAAGACCTGATGTGGAGCGGACCGATTGGGCATTTACTCTGGATGAGAATGAGGAAGATCCGGTGCTAAAGATCCGGTATTTAAGTGAAGCCTATTTAAAGGCAGATCCCGGATATAAGGGAAGGTTTACCGTGCCTGCTGTAGTGGATTTAACGACTGGAAAAGTCGTAAATAACGATTACTTTAACCTGACCAGATACTGGGAGGTGGAGTGGAAGAAGTATCATAAGCCGGGTGCACCGGATTTATATCCGGTAGCATTAAGAGAAGAGATTGATGCATTAAATAATATTCTTTTCCATGAAATTAATAATGGAGTCTACAAAGCAGGTTTTGCCAGAAGTCAGGAAGCTTATAAGGAGGCATATGAACTTGTCTTTCACCGTCTTGACTGGCTGGAAGAGCGCTTAAGTCACAGCCGTTACCTGTTTGGAGATAACATCACGGAATCCGATATTCGTTTGTATGTGACCCTGGCCCGCTTTGATGTGGCCTACTATAATGGCTTTTTATTAAACCGCAGCCTGATTTCCGATTTCCCTAATCTCTGGGGATATGCAAGGGATCTATATGAACAGCCGGGATTTGGCGATACCACGGATCTAGAGGCTATCAAAAAACACTATCATTTATGTGCTGTCTCCACGAATCCATATGGTATCGTACCTAAGGGACCGGACCTTTCCATCTGGAGCACACCACATGGCAGGGATAAAATCAATTTTAATCTCATCAAGTAAGGTCACGGATTGCGAATGTCCGAAGACATAAAGGGAGTGGTGGTTATGAAGGCAGTTCCGTTTTCCCGAGGGAGAAGGAGCGGCTAAAATCGAGCGGGTCAGCGTCCTTAAGGAATACCGGAAAATGGGAGTAGGACGGCTGTTAATCGAAGAGGCCGAACGCTGGATCCGGGAATCCGGGTATAAAAAAGTCTGCATCACCAGCCGGGATGAAGCGGTAGGCTTTTATGAAGCCCTGGGTTATAAAGCGGATTACAGCAGGCAGATGGACACAGGTATTTTTAAGATTATTTATACAGAAAAAATATTGAGCCAATAGGAGGAGATTCATATGTCAAGCTGCAGCATCGGGCAAAAGGTACGCCCAAAGGAAATAGAGAAAGAAATCGATGAAAGAGGAGCATTTATACGTCAGCCCAACCATTTTACAACTCCATTTGGTGATGGTGAAAATGAGTTAAAGGCAGAAAGCGGCCGGTACCGGCTGTTTTGGGCAAAAGGCTGCCATTGGTCCAACCGGGCTTCCATTGTTCGGGAGTTATTAGGGCTTCAAGAGGCGATTGGTATCAATCTGGTTGGCCACAGCAAAGAAAATCGTGCATATGGCTGGGAATTCGTGTATAATGAGGACAGAAAAGACCCGGTCCTCGGCGTTCAGTATTTAAGTGAGCTATACTATCATGCGGACCCGGATTATGAAGGACGCTGCACCGTGCCGGCCCTGGTTGATGTTATTGCAGAAAAGGTAGTAAATAATGATTACCACAGGCTGACCAACTACTTCGAAACCGCGTTCCGTCCATTTCAAAGCCCGGATGCCCCGGATCTGTACCCGGAGGAACTGAGAAAAGAAATCGATGATTACAATGACTGGCTTTTTCCCAATGTAAATAACGGGACCTACCGGATGATGTTTGCGCAGTCCATCACAGCTTATGAAGAGGCATTTGAAGACTTTTATCATGCACTGGACCTCATCGAAGATCGTCTTTCCAAAACCCGTTTCTTATTTGGAGATTATGTGACTGACAGCGATGTGAGACTTTTTGTGACCCTGGCAAGGTTTGATACCCATTATTACAGGAATCTGGGCCCCATTAAGCACAGAATCGCTGATTACGAGAACATCTGGGGATATTGCAGGGACTTATATGAAATTCCTGAATTCAGAAACAATACGTATTTTCGGGATATTGCGGCGCCCCAGTCAGAAAACAAGTCCTTTTTCCAGGATTTTAATTCCCGTTTCGTGAACCAGATTGATTACGAGGGTATCTGGTCTGCTCCGCAGAACCGGAAGGAATTAAGCAAAACACCGGAAGAAAAGTTTAAAAGATATGATAATTAATATATGAACCCATAGGAAAAGAGCAGGTGGCGATATGATTCAAAGAAGCAGGCTGGTTAGCCAATTTAAAAAAATGGTGGAATTCGATTCCGAAACTTATCAGGAAAGGGAAATAGCGGACTATTTAACAGGCGAATTAAAACAGCTTGGATTTGAGATACGGGAAGATGATGCCGGTCACCGGCTGAAAGAAAAGCTGCCGGAATATGGAACCGCTGCTCCCACAGGAAATCTTTACGGATATTTAAAGGGAACCACAGGTTCTGCCCCCATTTTGCTGTCGGCCCATATGGATACGGTAAAGCCTGGCAAGGGGAAACGCGCAGTCCAGGATGCGAAGGGGAAGATTACCTCGGAAGGGGATACGGTGCTTGGTGCCGACGACCTTTCCGGAATCGCCGCCATATTAGAGGCAGTCCGGGTGATTAAGGAAAATAACCTTCCTCATGGAGATATTGAGGTCCTTTTTCCGGTAGCAGAAGAGAACTACGGAAAAGGAAGCCAGCTTATTGATTATTCCAAAATAAGGTCAAAACAGGCTTATGTATTTGATTTAAGCGGGGAGATTGGCCTGGCCGCAACCGCAGCACCCACCCTTCTTTCCTTTGCAATCAAGGTGAAGGGCAAAAATGCCCATGCAGGCTTTTGCCCACAGCTTGGGATCAATGCCATTGAAATCGCAGCTCATGCCATTTCCCAGTTAAAGCAGGGGTGGGTAGACGATGAAACAACCGTGAACATTGGAAAAATAAGCGGTGGAAAGCAGACCAACATTGTTTCCGATGAATGCGTTGTATTAGGAGAGATCCGGAGCTTAAAGGATCATAAGGCTCTGGCTGAATGGAACAGGCTGAAGGAGATCTTTGAAGGTAATGCGGCAGGATATGGCGGAAACCTGGAGATCACTGTGGAAAAGCAGATCGAAGCCTATGAAATAAGTGACAGTGAAGAAGTGGTAGAACGGTTCAAGCGCGTCTGCCGGTCCCTTGGCTTAAAAGGCACCACCCAGTATACTCTGGGCGGCAGTGATAATAACCACTTTGTCAGGGGCGGGATTCGGGGGATCGTAGTGGCCTGCGGAATGAATGAGGTCCATACGCCTGATGAATTTACAACGGAAGATGCGCTTGAAAAAAGTGCCCTCCTGGCCCTGGGTCTGATTACGGAAGGCAATTGACGGGATTCCTGTTAGAATGGGTTTGATAAGTTTTTGTCAATGAGAAGTAATTCTGCTATTTTCAGTTGGAAATCATCATCGATGTCAATGGAATCAAAGGCATTCATCAAATAGGGCAGGGTTTTGCCCTCATAAAAGCTTTTATGCTTCATAAAATAACTGGTCAGAGCCAGGTAAATAGCCCCGTTAATTCTGTATTCCGGCGGCACATCCTGCCTTCTGACCTGTTTTTTATCCGAAAATAAGGCCTTCACCCTTCCTTCCTCCGTAAGCTCTACAGTTAAATAGGAGTGGGAGTCTGACTTGCAGATACTGACGACAGAATCGGCATCATTCTCTAGGAGGATATCAGCGCTTTTCATTATATGTATTTCGTTTCTTAAAGGAGAGGTGGGCTGTAAAAGCATAAAGCAGTCAAACGCTTTTCCAAGCTGCCTCAGCCCATTGATGACATGCAGTATGACATCGTTGGAGGAAGCCTGATCCGCAGCCAGTTCCTTTGGGCGCAGAAAGGGCACGCTGGCCCCGAACCGCTCTGCGATTTCCGCATATTTTACAGAGTCTGTAGATACCACGATATCATCGAATATTCCGGAACGTTTACAGGCTTCCACCGTATATGCCATGAGGGGCTTGTGGTTGATTTCCCGGATGTTTTTATCGATGATTCCTTTTGAGCCGCTCCTGGCAGGTATGATTGCCAAAAAAGTCTTATTTCTATACATTACAGCCTCCATTCCAAATCAAAAAAATGTTTTTCCAGATGAATTCCCTTTTTAAAGGTCTGCTTAATGGTCGAGACGATCTGACTGCTGGTGTCCTGGCCTTCGTAAGGGTTTGGTGCTTCTTCTTTGTACCGGTCAAAGGCCAGGGCTTTCCGGACTGCAGCCACGATTTCGTTTACAGAAGAGCCGCAGCTTATGACAGAGGCAGGTGCTATCCTTCCAGCCTGCCTGTTTCCGATATTCACGGAGGGTACCTTTAAAAAAGGCGCTTCCAGGATTCCGCTGGAAGAATTTCCGATCACAGCCTGGCAGCAGTTCATCAGGCTTAAGTAATGCTTGCTGCCAAGGGAAGGAAACACTGCCGACGTGTCAGGATTCCTGCTTGCGTAAGCATCGATTAATTCGTTGATCCGGTTCCCGCCGGTGTCGGAATTGCTTTTTGTAAAGACAACAAATAAGTCCGGAAAATGCAAAAGCGCATCTTCCAGGGGTTTAAATTGTGCCGAAGGGCTCTCCTGATCCAAAGTGGCAGGGTGAAAGGTGACAAGAGCAATGGGCGGGGCCAGTGAGATCCTTAACTTTTCCTCCAATTCCTGTCTGGTTAATAGCTTCATGGTCTTTATGTTCTCAATACCAAGAGCTCCGACCCAATAGACCCTGTCAGGAGCTTCCCCTAGTTGTATGACCCTTTTCCGGTATTCCATTGTGCTGGTGAAATGAAGATAGCTCATCTTACTGATGGCATGCCTCATGGAGTCGTCGTATGCACCCCTTGTTATTTCCCCGCCGTGTATATGGGCAATGGGAATGTTGCAGATGACGGCGGCGCTTGCTGCAGCAAAGATTTCATACCGGTCCCCAAGAAGCAGAACCATATCCGGTTTTAACCGCTGGTAAGCTTCGGATAAGCTGATCATTTCCAGCCCCATGGATTTGCAAATTCCAAGGGAGGTGTCTGAGGCTAAGTTCATCTCTATTTTTTCATCGATCGTTATGCCGCAGTTTTCCATGTCCTCGCAGCCATGCCCGTATCTGGTATCCAGATGGCTTCCGGTGGCAATGATTTGCAGTTTGAAATCCGGGTCCTGTCTGACACGGTCCAGCACCGGCTTTAATAAGCCGAATTCCGCCCGGTTTCCGGTCACTACGCATAATTTGATCATTGGTCAATCCTTTCGTCTTTCCGATAATCTCTTTGAGCGGCTGTTCCCAACAGGCTGGGTATCTTCATGGGAGATACCCCATATGCGCAGCGTTTTGCGCACAGGTTTTGAAGGGTAAAGGCTTCTCCCTTTTTGATTTCCCTGGAAGCCACCAGGTATTTTCTCACATAATCCCTGTTCTTTTGTTCCGCCTGGGTAGGCATTTTGACCCCATCACCCAGGGCGGCTTCAATATGTCTGATACTGTCCACCATTTGTTGGAATTCATCCGGCTCCAGACTTGCCTTATGATCCGGTCCGGGCATGGTTTTATCCAGGGTCATATGCTTTTCAATGACACAGGCGCCAAGGGCTGCGGCAGCGATGGCAACTTCGATTCCCGGCGTATGGTCGGAATACCCCGCCCGCTTATGGAACTTGTGCTTTAACGAATTCATGGCATTTAAATTCACATCCTCCATCAGAGTAGGATAGGAGCTGGAGCAGTGGAGCAGTATGATTTCCTGTCCGCCTTCCTCCAGGATTTCCAGGGCTTCCCCTACCTCATCCTCTGTGGACATTCCTGTGGACAGAATGACTGGCTTCTTTAATGAAGCTATTTTTTTCAGATAGCCATAATTTGTAATCTCTCCGGAGGGAATCTTTATGAGATCAACCCCAAGCCGGTCAAGAAAAAGGAGGCTTTCCTCATCAAAAGGAGAGGACAGGAACCGAATGCGCCGGAAGGAACAGTACTGAAACAGCTCTTCAAACTCCTGCCAGGATAGTTCCAGGTTTTTTAACATTTCGTATTGTGACATGGTCTGACCGGTATTTTCAATCTGGTAGACCGCTTTCCTCGCATCCGGAACCGCAAGATGCTCAGCCCGAAAGGTCTGGAATTTGATGGCGTCTGCTCCTATGACACTTGCGGCATCCACCAGTTGTTTGGCAATGCTTAAGTCGCCGTTATGGTTTACTCCTGCTTCGGCGATGATCATAACGTTACTCATGGTAAGCTACCTCCTTTGCCGGACTTCCATAAGCCAGCTTATTTGATGATATATTTTTTAATACAAGACTCCCGGCGCCGATTATGGTGTCATTCCCTATGGTCACGCCTTGTATGATGGTGGAATGGGCTCCAATATGGGAATTGGCCCTGACCAGGACATTTCCGCATAAGACGCTTCCGGGTGCGATATGGACAAAGTCTTCAATCCTGCAGCCATGTTCGACGATTGCCCCCGTATTAATAATCGTTCCATTTCCTATGGTAACATTGCAATTAATAAGGACCCCCTTACCGATAAAGTTCCCTTCCCCGATTTTAAGAGTTTCTGAAAGGATGGAGCTTTTATCCAGGATATTGGGAAATTCATAACCTATTTTCTTGCACTGTTCGTATAGAGTCCGCCTTGGTCCCGGATTTCCAATGCTTCCTACGGAGATTACCGCATTCTTAATTCCCCGGTTAAACCAGCCGGCTAAATCCTCATCACTTCCTATGATCTTTATGCCCAGGACCTCTGTACCCGCTTTTTTGCTGCGGTCCAGAATGCCTGTGATCATATATTTTTCCAGTCCTCTGATGGTATCGATGATACTTTCCGCATGACCGCCTCCGCCGATCAGGATCAGTTCCTCTTTCATAATTTCATTTTCTCGGCCATTTTTTTCATTTCGCTGAATTCTCCCATATCCAGCCAGGCGCTATCCATGACCGGATAGGCTCCTACCTGCTCCCCGTTTTTTAAACATTTGCGGATCAAATCTGTCATATCAAAATACTGATCCTGAGGGATGTATTTTAAGATTTCCTCCTCTAATACATAAAGACCGGTACTCACTAACAGCTCATATCTGGGTTTTTCTTTTAAGGCATCAACGGAACCGTTTTCGCCTAAGGTAACCACCCCATAGGGAATCTCATAGCTCTTCATGGCTGTGACAACTGTGATCTTGTTTTTATGGGTTTTGTGATAAATAAGAAGCTTGGTGTAATTGACATCAACTAAAATATCGCAGTTGCTTACAAGAAAACTTCCCTTTATATTCTTTTTGACCAGGTTTAAGGACCCGGCTGTTCCTAAGGGATAATCCTCTTCGATTAGGTGGAGATGATAACGATGGTCATCGTTAAAATAGGCTTTTATAAGCTCTTTTTTATAGTTTATGGTAAGATAGAATTCATAAAACCCATATTCCATCATCTGATTCATAATCCGTTCTACAATGGGGGTATCGCCGATTGGAATCAGAGGCTTTGGAATGATCTTTGTATAAGGATATAGCCGGGAACCCCTGCCTCCAGCCATGATGACTACCGGTGTCTGAGTTTTCTTTTGGCGGCCCGGATTATGATCGTTTAGCTCATTCCAAAACAGGATATCGGTGACCTCATTGTTATCATTTACCAAGGGCAGCCCTTCGATTTGTTTTTCTTTCATGATCTCCAGCGCCAGATGGCTTTTCTCTTTTTTTATAACAACAGGGGCAGTATTCATGATCAGGCGTACCGGCATGGAAATATCCTTATTCTTTAATATCCACCGCCTGATATCCCCGTCTGTGAGAACACCGGCCAGCTTATTATTTTCTTCAACAACAAGGATTTTTCTTGCTGTCTGGTCCAATTGTCTGATTGCCTCCCGAATAGAAACATCCGGAGCAATAATAAATTTACGAACTTCCATGCCTATCCCTCTTTCAGACTGCTATATATAGCTCAATGCTTGAATAACATAATCCATATCCTTTTTTAAAAGACTGGTGCTGCAGGGAATATTGATGACCCGGTTCCAGTAAAACGGAGCCTTTTCGATATAATACGCCTGACAGTTTTCATACATCTTCTGGGTATGGGCGAGCTGCCAGATAGGCCTTGTTTCAATATCCTTTTCCTTTAGCTGCTTTATGACTGCATTCCGGTCCAATCCATCGTTTTTTATGAACAGGGAATAGAACCACCGGTTGTTTCTCGCCTTCTGGTTAAACTTAAGCAGCTCAAAGTTTTCCATTGATGTTATGGCATTATCGTAGTACTCATAATTGTTTTCCTTGATCCGGATAAAGTCCTCCAGGCATTCCAGCTGGCCGACTCCAAGGGCTGCCTGTAAGTTGGTCATGCGGTAGTTATAGCCCACTTCATTGTGAGTATAATGGAAGGGATCATCTTTTGCCTGGGCAGCAAGATACTTAGCTTTTTCCAGGGCCCTGCCATCCTTTGCGGTCAGCAGCCCTCCTCCTCCTGTGGTGATGATCTTATTGCCGTTAAAAGAATAGGTTCCGAAATCGCCTATGGTTCCTGCAAATTGTCCATGGTACGTTCCCTGATTGTAACAGGTCCCCAATGCTTCCGCAGCATCTTCGATCAGCATAAGCCCATATTGTCCGGTCAATGCTTTCAGCCGTTCCATATCCGCCATGTTTCCAAAAACATGGACAACGACGACCGCCGTGATGATCCGGTTTGTACTCTTATTGATCAGCCCTGAAGAGGTTATGACGCATTCCTTTTTCAAAAAATCCTCAAGCTTGTCACAATCTATATTCAGAGAATCATCACAATCCATAAAAATAGGGACAGCACCTATGTAGGCAGCTGGATTGGCTGAGGCAATAAAGGTAAGGGTTGGGACGATCACTTCCTGTCCCGGTTTCACACCGGATAAGAGCATGGCTAAATGGATCGCGGCAGTTCCGCTTTGAACGGCCGCCGCGCCGGAGACATTTAAATAAGAAGCCATGCCCTGTTCCAATTTTGCCACATAGCTGCCTGCTGTTGATATCCAGCCGCTGTCAAGGGCATCTAATATATATTTTTTTTCGTTCCCCGTTAGATTGGGAACCGATAAAGGTATCATATTTGTTCCTCCGCTCCTGATCTGATTCTAAAGGTTATAGATGCCGGTCTTATACTTATCCTGGTTTTTCTCCAACCAGTCAATGGTTTTTTTTAGGCCAAGGGAAAGAGAGTATTCCTGGTTCCAGTCTGTAAGCTCTTTTAACTTTTTATTTGATCCAAGAAGCCTGTTTACCTCGCTTTTTTCAGGGCGCATCCGTTCTGGTTCGCAGACGATCCTGGCCTGGGGATTGATCTGGCGGATCAGCTCCGAAGCAAGTTCGCCGATGGAGATTTCCGTTTGGCTTGCAATGTTGATTTCTTCGCCAATGGTTTTTTCGGATTTTTCTATTTCAATAAAACCGTTTACAGTATCTTTTACATAATTAAAATCCCTGGTGGGAGTCAGACTGCCAAGGCATATCTCTTTGGTCCCAGTCAGCAGCTGGCTGATGATGGACGGTATTACAGCCCTTGCAGACTGCCTGGGGCCATAAGTGTTAAAAGGCCTGACAATGGATACCGGAAGAGAAAAGCTTCTGTAAAAGGATTCTGCCAGACGGTCGGCTCCGATTTTTGTAGCGGAATAGGGCGATTGTCCCTGAAAGGGATGGGATTCGTCAATCGGAACATATTTGGCGCTGCCATAAACCTCAGAAGTAGAGGTGATGAGTACCTTATCCGTACCAAGGCTTCTTGCGGCCTGAAGAACATTTAACGTTCCCTTTATATTGGTATCCACATAGGAATTAGGAGAGTGATAGCTAAAGGGGATGGCGATTAAAGCGGCCAGATGAAAGACCGATTCTATCCCTGTCATGGCGTTCCTTACGCCGTTTGGATCCCGGATATCCCCAGGGTGTATCTCAATTTCCTTCTTTATTTCATCAGGAAGAGAATCCAGCCAGCCCCAGCTATTAAAGGAATTATAAAAGATAAACGCTCTTACATCGTATCCCCGTTCAATAAGTGTTTCTGTTAAATGACTGCCTATAAATCCATCCGCTCCAGTAACCAGAACCTTTTTCATGTTTCCTCCCTTACCTGTGATGATTATCGAAAACCTTTATTTTATAACTGCTCATTTTATCTGAAATAGAAAAGCAGAATTCTCCCTGATCGTTGGTCAGACCATGCTCAAGATAGGTTCCTTCATATTTTTGTTCCTGTACTTCTTCGTTGTATACGGGGACAAGCTTTTCTAAGATAACAATGGCACCTTTAACCGGACAGGAATCTTTATAACGGACCCTCCCTTTTATTAATATACCTTCCATATGATATTCATGATTAATCTGTTCCATAATGCAACCCCGCCTAAGTGTTTAAAAGTGGTTCGAAAATATCCAGCTGGTAACATGCAAATTTGTCTTTTTCCACGGCTATGGCAAACTCTCCGGACTCATTGGTGATCACATAGCCTTTGCTCACCCTCTGGTCATCCCCGGTAATTTTGCTGACCCGGACGACCGCGCCTTCTAAGGCCTCATGGCGTGAATTATAAATAGTGCCTGTTAACAAAACCTTATCTGATTTTTCAATGGTAATGGTTGTTTTTAAAATGTCACGTTTCTTAAAATGCTTTGGTGACAAGATGATCTCTGTATAACCGCTCAATGGGCTTCCTCCTTTCTGCATCAGAGAAGGGGAGCATAGACCGCTAATTCATACTTCATATTGGTCTTTGCTTTCATAGAGAATAAATAATATCCATTCTCATCCGTCAAGGTATAACCCAGCAGGCTACTGGTGTTATCCCTGCAGTCGATCTGGGTGATCCGGACCGCAGCTCCTGCACAAGGCTTCTGGTTCTCACTGTATACGGTCCCATTGATGATCTGGAATTTCTGTTTTTCTAAGTGGATGTCAAAATGATATTCCGGATGGGATTGGAGTTTAGCTCCGTTTATTCTTAAAGAAGACTTTTTGAAGCAGTTCATATAAACTCTTATGCCTCCCTTCGCTTTCCGGGGGTTCCGTAATGCTGCGGGTATATACGGTTACATTTAATTCCTGCCTATCCTTCGTATCCTCAGCATTAATAATGTTTCCCGCCTGTTCCTTCCCATTGACGATCATCTTATTTACTTCCACCTCTTTGTATTTTATATCATTGATTTCTTTACTTCTGCCTTCCATTTCCATAGCCTTATCCCCTTTTTTTATTAAACTATATGCGGTTCATAGAATTCTGTTACCGTTTCCAAAATGGTTTCCTTTACTTCTTCAAGCATTTCTTTCATTTTTTCAAAATATATCTTAAAAGCTCTTGCCTGATGCTGCAGATCAGAAGTCAGCTTCTCATAATCCATAGCAGACATGTTAAACGTTCTTTCCTTCATTTCATAAACGAATTCGCTGAAATATCCTCCTAAATATCCGGTGTCAGCTGCATTTTCAAAATCACTTACAATTTTTAGAATATATAAGATCCGCTGCAGGTCAATATCCGTTTCTTCCATATTGAGCAGACATTTTGTTTGGTTTTCAGAGCATATGATTTCACATAACTCCAGGCCCTGGCTTGCCTTTATCCGGTATTCTTCGATGAAGCAAAGAAGGGAGTCTAAGGTCTTCCTGCTGTCTATCTGGATCTCCTGGTTTGGGAGGCAATTCTTTTTTGGCCTTCCGGAAATTTCTTCCTTAAATACTTCCGAAAGCTCCTTATGGGGTGCGCCTTTTATATCCGATCCATAAGAACAATTGATAAACCGTATTCGTTTCTGGTCTTTATAAATAGCAATATAATGTTCCAGCCTTCTCCTGTAATGATCCAGGGTGACGGTCGTCCCGACCGGATTGCCGTATACATCCTTTACAATGGTTGTGGCCCCATAGAGAAGGCTCTTATCATAATCAAAGACTGCGCTGTCTGCATGATGTTTGTTATAAGTATAAGCGAGATCCTGGCCTAAAAATATGATGGGAGAGCAGCCCATCATGTTTGCAATATCAATACAGGCGTGGGCGACCGAACCTCCGCAGTACACACCCTGATATTGTTCAAAGCCCTTCACTGTTTGAGAAAGCAGGAGCGAAATAAAGACTTTATCTCCCTTATAATTTCCAACCAGATATCGGTTGCTGTATTCATAAAAAGCAAGGGGAACTTCTAAGTTCAGGCAGTTCTTCATCATATCAAAGTTTGCATCAACCGGATCTACGGATACGATCATATCCGGAAGGATCCCATTTTTCGTTAAAGCCTCAGCAGTCCTGCTCCCGGTAATGATAAAATACTGGTCTAACTGATCCTTATGATTGAGCATATCCCTGATGTTTGAATCAAGGGAAGGACCTCCGGATACCACAAGTGCGGGAACATTGAGATTGGTGGACCGGTAGTGGTGAATGGGAGTGCTCTGATTTAAAACCTTCATATTTGCAGTCATGTTTTGGATGAAAATTTTCTTAAATCGTTTTGCAAGCTCCACCTGGGAAGCCGCGTTGATGATGGTCCAATCCAGATGTTCAATCAAACGGTCGTATTCTTCCTTATAAACACTGGAATAGTTGCCGAATGCGTGAAAGTAAATATTATTGATATTTTTAAAATGAATGGTATTGTTAAAAATTTGTCTTACCTGATTTTCCTCAAACGGAACAAGGCTTATATTGTCTGCTAATTTGGAATCGAATTTTTTGCAGATCGCAGGGTTTGGTTCAAAAATGATCACTCTGTTTTTGGCACACAGCAATTTTTTTAAATCTTGAAGGTATTCTCCCGTATCAATTCCGAATAAAAAGATCAGGGAATCAAATTTTAAATCCTCTAATGTATATAACAATTGATTGATTTCTTTTCTGTAATCCAACTGGTCTGCCAGAAAAAAGAACTTCTTATTTTTCTTTATCCGATATACGTGATATCCATCGATTGTTTTATATTTTTTCATGATAATCTCCGTGTTGACTGGTTTTTTATTCCCGTTTAAACGGGCGAATAAGCAATTAATTTGTATTGCTTTTCACTAATCCTGGGAAGTGATATTCCATAAGTACCATCTTGTAGCGTAAAGGTTACGCCTAAGCTTTTTCCCTCAGAAGGGATATGGGAATCATCCACGAGAAGTATTTCAACCGCAGCGTTTGGCAGCGGCTTTCCAGTTGGACTGTATACGGTTCCCGTGATTAATATAAACGCGTTATTTGATAAGGTAATATCTGCTGTCACGATTCCGGAACAAATGATCTGACAACCTGTGAAAAGTATTTTTTGCTGCATTTCTCCCCCTCCTTTGTTTATAAAATCATATTTTTTAAAGAAAGGCGCCTCAAAGGTTCCTTCCCAATCCCATACATGCCAGATATTCTATATATTAGCTTGAATTCGTTCGTATTTGGTGAGCGTGATGTTGGATTTTTAACCTTTGAAGCACCCTTTTTAAATGTTAGTGAGCATAGAACTTAAATATCAGCTTTACCCCGGCTCTGCAGGTAATGCCGTAGATGGCATTTGCATCAGTAAATGTTTCCCGGCTTGGAGCAGCAGTGGTAGGATTTGTACTTTCCCATACCGCTACAGCACCGCTTCTTAGGATTGTATTACTGAATAATGCAGAACCTCTTACTAAAAGTAAACCCCAGCTTGTTGTAGAAAGATTAGCAGGAACCAGTACTCCTGAAATAGCAGAAGCAGCTGAGATTGTTTTCGCGATTGGTTTATAGTTGGCCATAAGGTTGCCCCCTTTTAACAAATTGTAGAAATACGTATTTCTTATATATAGTATGTCCCCAGCTGCAAGAAGTGACTGTCAGGGGGGAGCAGGGGAAAAGAGAGATCAGGACGTTAGAAAGCAAAAAAACATAAGAGAAACAATTACCAGTTTTCACATCTAATTTAAGAATCTTTTATTACTAATGAGACAATTTTTCCCAACAATGGCTTTTATTTCCTAAAAACTATTGTCTTTTATTTTAAATCGGTTATATTACTTTATATGTTATAAATTAATTTTGTAACGATACAAAGGAGGATTTATGAATTTAAAAGGAATTCGGCGGAAGATCATCTTAAATACATTGATTGTCACCATCATTATTTCTGTGGTTACAACCATTGTATTGTCCGTATCCGCCATGTCTCTGACCAATCTCACATTGATGGAAACCCTCATGCCTTTTGCTAAAACTGCTTCAAAAAGCATTGAAAGCAGTCTGCATATCATGGCAGACCGTATATTTATGATTGGGGAAAATCATGAACTGACATCAGAGGAAGCGACTCTTGAGGAAAAACACCAGGTTCTTGACAAGGCCACATCTGGAATAGAATTTGTATGGCTGGCTCTATACACACAGGAAGGCAGACTGTATACGGGCAACGGAAACAGCCCTTCTGATATTTCCGGGGGAGATTTGTTCAAAAAGATGCAGGAAACTCAAAATCTTGTGATCGGGGATACTTCTGTCGGGGAAAATGGACTTGAAGTATATGTGGGAATGCCCATAACCACAGAAAAGAATAACACTTTTTATCTGGTTGGAAGTTATAAGTATGACATGCTTGATGATGTGATCAGCAGTATACATATTGGCTACAGCGGCCACGCTTTTGTTATGAACGAAAGCGGCCAGGTGGTCGCTTACCCTGATACAGATTTAATTAAGAGCGGAGAGAATGTATATTCTCTTTATAAGGATAATGGAAAGCTCCTGGAAGTATTTGATGCAATGAAATCAGGAAGGATCGGATCCGCTTCTGTGTCCTTAGATGGGAAGGATACTCTTGTGGTCTATGCACCTGTACGAGGGGCAAACTGGTATTTAGCCATCATAACGCCAAAATCAGACTTTACGAATATCGTGAACACTGCCGTTATGATCAATATAGGCATTACCATAACCCTTACCCTGCTTGCAATTTTATTTATAGCCCGGTTTGCAGGAAAAATCTCAAAGTCTTTGAGAAGTGTAACAGAGCGGATACAGAAGCTGGCTCAGGGAGATTTGACAAGCCCTGTGGAAGTGATGATGACAAACGATGAGGCCCAGACCCTTTCCAATTCGCTGAAAGAAACAATAGAACAGGTGAGCGGATACATTTCCCAGCTTCAAAATGCCCTGGAACGGCTTTCTGCCGGCAATTTAGACGTCAGCGTCAGCGATCAGTTTGCAGGAGATTTTGTGGTTATGAAAGATTCCGTTCATAATATTACGGATTTCTTAAACCTGTTGATCAATGACCTTCAGCGGTCGGCTGAAACCCTGAACCATGCTGCCCAGGAGGTATCCCAAAGCGCCCGCCTTATGAATGAATCTTCCGGCCATCAGTCCATGTCCATTGACCGGCTCGTGGAGGAGACAGACTCCATCTCAAAAGACATTGTCATTGTGGATGAGCATGCAAGAACCGCCCGTGAACTTATGGAGCAGTCCATGGAAAAGCTGTCAATGGGCGATGAACATATGGAGAATACCCTTCGGGCAATGGAGAATATCAGCCATAATGCGGCCGAAATAACAAAAATCACAAAATTCCTGGAAGAAATAGCATTCCAGACAAACCTTCTTGCCCTGAATGCAAGCGTTGAAGCCGCCCATGCAGGCGAAGCAGGAAAAGGGTTTGCCGTAGTGGCAAATGAAATCCGTGATCTTGCTGAAAAAAGTGCGGAATCTTCAAAGCGTACTGCCGAGATGATCGTACATTCCCAACAGGCGATTGAAGAGGGGGTCAGGTATGCCGATCTTACCGCTCATTTTTTAAATGAGCTGACGGATATCTCCAAGCAGACTTATGAGATAACAGAAGACCTGGAAAAACTTGTGGGAAATGAGAAATTAAGCCTTGAGAATGCGTCTCTTGACATCTCCCAGATATCCCGGCACGCCCGCCAAAACCTTGAATCAAGCGGCGCTGTGGCTTCTTTAAGCGGGGATCTGGCACAACAGGCTCAAAGTCTTGAAGAAATGTCCGGACGTTTCCGTCTTCGTTCCGGTTCCGAAAGGAGGGATGGACAATGATTCAAAGAAAACGCTTTATCATGATCTTCCTGGTTCTTATGACTATGCTTTCCATAAGCGGCTGTAAAAAAGAGGAAAGCAGGCTGGAGGATGGCTTTTACACGGTGGAAATGTCGGATTACATCAATGGCTGGAAGGAATTTGTTACCATCCGGGTCAGCGGCAGTAAAATCGTTACGGTTGAGTACAATGCTAAAAATTCAAGCGGATTCATTAAATCCTGGGACATTCCCTATATGCGCAATATGCTCGATAAAAAAGGGACATACCCTAACCGCTATACACGCACATATGCAGCTAATTTCCTGGCAACACAAAGCGACAAGGGTATCGATGCTGTAAGCGGTGCCTCTGTTTCGGGAGGTAATTTTCAAAAAATGGCCTCTCTTTTGATGGAAAAGGCAAGAAAGGGAGACGACTCTCTCGGTATAGTAGAAACTGACCAATAGATGAAGGGAGAGACCGGCATTATTTTCAAATAAAAAAGACCGCCGCCCATAGATGATTACTCATCGATGTGGCAGCGGTCCTTTTACTGTATTTGATATAAAAGCATCGGAAATAGATGGCAGCAATTCCGGCTCTTATTATTAGGTTGAGCCGGCAAAGAGGCCTTTCAGAGCGACTCTGCCGACTTAGTAAAAACATATATGTAAGCGCCCTGACCGCTTTCTTTTGCTTTTATGTTTATAGTATTATCATACAGGAGAATTGTGAAGGAAATTTGACCAGGTTCTAAAGAAAGTATGAAAGAAATGAAGAAATTCTGACAAAAATTGGAAATGTATCCAAGCCGATGCTGCTTATACTATTCATAACAGAGAAATCCCTGTTATGGGATGTTCCGTAAAGCATGAAAACAGGCGGAGGTATGGATATGCTGCTGGAAAGGAATCTAATTGAATATTGTTCCCCCACACTGGCCTCCATTAAGACGGCAAACTTATTCAGCCATCCCTTTTCCTCGGAGATGGACTTGGAAAGCCAGCTCTCCCTCTTAAACGGCCAGCTGGGAGAGAAGGGAATATCCTTGCTTTTGTTATGCAGGCGAGGGAATAAGGCACTTATCTATGTCTACCGGAAAGCCAATTTGAAGGCTGATTTAAGCCGGCCGGAAGTGGGGAAGTTTCTGCAGGCCTACGGCTATGAGAATATGGAAGTGGAGGCAGCTTTAAAAAGGCTTAAGGAGAGGCTGAATCAGGAAGGGGAATTTCCTCATGAGATCGGGGTCTTTCTCGGCTATCCCCTGGGGGATGTGGTGGGATTTATCCAAAACGGAGGAAAGAACTGCAAATGCACCGGATGCTGGAAAGTGTATTCCGATGAGTGTGAGGCAGTGAAATTATTTGCCAGATACAAAAAGTGCAGGAGAATGTATGTGAACCTGTGGCAGAATGGCAGGACCATCTGGCAGCTCACAGTAGCGTCTTCCGGAAAATAGAGAGAAAAGAAACAAAAAACCCTGATTTTCCTTTTGGAAAAAACCAGGGTTTTTACTTTTTATGACCTATCCGAGAATCGAACTCGGGTTTCCGCCGTGAGAGGGCGGCGTCTTGACCGCTTGACCAATAGGCCGTTTTATGTATGTCATCTCTGACAACTTCATTATGATACCATAGGAATTTCCGTTTGTCTACTCTTTTTTTAATAAAATAAAAAATTTGTCAAAATCGGATTTTATATGCTATACTTTTCTAAACCCAGAGAAAGCAGGGAGGAAAGAGATATGGGGCTTAAAAAGCGGGAAGTGAAATACGATTACTTAAGGACTCTTGCGGTCTTTGCCATCATTATGGTTCATGCGGTTCCTGGGGAGACGCTGAATTTTAAGCAGTGGCTGTTTTCTGCAGCTCTTTCGCCGGTGCTTTTGGCGTTTGTAGGGATTTATTTTATGCTTAGCGGCCTTTTCCTTTTAAAAACCGGAACAGAAGATATTCCGGGATTTTACTGGAGCCGGTTTCAGACAATTGTTCTTCCCTTTGTATGTTACAGCGGGATTTATTACTGGTACTTTGCTATTTATCTGGGAGTGGAGCCCCTTCGGTGGCAGGAACATCTGGCAGCTTTTGGAAAGGGACTTTTTACAGGAACCATTCCCATGACGCCCCATCTGTGGTTTATGTATGTGATCATGGCGCTGTATCTTTGCGCGCCTTTTTTAGCCCGTATGATGAAGGCCATGAGCGACAGGGAATTAAAACTGTTTCTTGCACTTATGGTGGTTGTCCAGGGAATCTGCACCTACCTTCCGGCTTTGGGCCTGGATGTGGGAGAGGGCTTTCAATATATGATATTTAAAGGCTGGCTCATCTATTTTGTCCTGGGTTATGCATTAAAGCGCCTGTACGGCAGCAGCAGCTACCTTCCCTTTGCGGTTCTGGGAATCGCCGGCTTTTGCATCACCATGGTTCAAAAGTGTGTTACGCCATCCTTTACACCGGGAATTCACGACTTAGCTCCTACTATGATAGCAATGGCTGCAGCTATTTTTTTGCTATTTGAACGTTTCGGGGACATCAAGTCGCCTGCCTTTGCAAAGGTTGTTGGCTGTATAAGCAGGTACAGCTATTCCATCTATTTAATTCATTATCTGGTTCTGGGACAGGCAGCCAGAGGGCTGGTGGAAAAGACGTTCTTAAGACATTATTACGTACCCAAAATCGTTTGTGAGACGATCCTTACGTTTGTGATCTCCCTGGCAGCTGCCTGGATCATTGACGGGACCGTAGGAAGGCTGCTGAAAAAAGCAGTGGGTGCGGTTTATGATAGTAGGAAAAAAGGTATGAGGAGAGATTAAAATGGACCAGAAAACGGGTTGTGAATATTGTGTACACTATGATTATAATGAAGAATACGAATGCTATGAGTGTGAGATCAATCTGGATGAGGATGAGATGATACGCTTTCTAAGCAATTCTTTTCAACGCTGTCCTCATTTTAAATTCGGGGATGAATATTCGGTTGTGAGGAAACAGATGTAAGAAGATATGTAAAAAGAAGCCTTAAAAAGGGAGGAGCCGGTATCCCATGGAGGAATACCGGCAATTATGAAAAAAATTTTTATCTCAAAGTATGTTGGCAACATCTTTTTCTGATGTTTTTAGTATATCGATTAAATATGAAGAAAATTTGACCAGGCTGTAAAAAGATTATGACCAGACTGTGAACAATGGACAGACCGGATCAGATCAGTCTCTGAAATGATAGCTTTCTAACAGCTGATTCTTCATATGCCAAAGCTCATTGGATAAGTCTACATGAACCTCGTGAGGATTTACCAGACGGCGGGATTCATCCCAAAGGGTATCCAGTTCCTTTTTACAGTAGGATTGGATGTCCATAACGGCAGGGGTTTCATAAATGCATTTCCCGTCTTTAAATATCTGGACCAGTAGATCCCTGATGGTATAGCTGTTGGGAGCCAGGTGTGTTTTCTTCCATGTTTCAATGGGGTCGAAGAGAAGCAGGGAGTGGTTTTCTTTAAAGATTTCCCCTTCCAGGCAGATTAAGTCCGCAATGATCTTACCGGTCTCCCGGCTATAAATACGTTTGATGGCCTTGTTTCCGGGATTGGTGATCTTTTCCGCATTTTCGGAAAGCTTGATCTTAGGGATAAACTGGCCGGTCTTTTTATCCATAATCGCTGCCAGCTTGTACACGCCGCCAAAGGAAGGACTGTCCTTGGAGGTGATCAAATTGGTTCCAACACCCCAGGAGTTTATGGTAGCCCCCTGGATCTTTAAGCTGTTGATCAGAGTCTCGTCAAGGTCATTGGAGGCGGAGATCACTGCATCAGTAAATCCGGCCTCATCAAGCATCTTCTTGGCCTTTTTGGAAAGGTATGCCAAGTCTCCGCTGTCTAAACGGATTCCATAGGTAGTAAAAGGAATTCCGGCTTCCCGCATTTCCTTAAATACTTTGATGGCATTGGGAACACCGGATTTTAACGTATCATAGGTGTCCACCAGAAGAATGCATGCTGTGGGATAAAGCTTTGCATAGTTGCGGAATGCGGTCAGTTCATCGGGAAAGCTCATGATCCAGCTGTGGGCATGGGTTCCTCTCACCGGAACGTGAAACATTTTTCCTGCAAGTACATT
Organism: Lacrimispora sphenoides; assembly: GCF_900105215.1. NCBI lineage: Bacteria > Bacillati > Bacillota > Clostridia > Lachnospirales > Lachnospiraceae > Lacrimispora > Lacrimispora sphenoides. The sequence goes on from NZ_FOIP01000001.1 coordinate 3,197,577, forward strand.
AGAGGTACCGATGCAGCCTGCGATCATGGCAGCTCTGGCACCATAAATTCCGGCATCAGGACCCTGTGCGCGGCGCAGTCCGAATTCCATAACCCCGTCACCGGCGGCAGCGAATACGACGCGGGCCGCTTTTGTGGCAATTAAGCTCTGGTGGTTAATGATGTTAAGCAAAGCGGTTTCAATCAGCTGGGCCTCCATAATGGGGGCAATGACTTTAACTAAGGGTTCGCGAGGGAATATGACAGTGCCCTCTGGAATGGCGTAGATGTCGCCGGAAAATTTAAAATGATGGAGATATTCCAGAAAATCTTCCTCAAACAGTCCGGTGGATCTTAAATAATCCACATCCTCCTGCTCGAAATGCAGCTCGTTTACATATTCAATGACCTGTTCCAAGCCTGCGCAGATCGCGTACCCGTTGCCTCCCGGATTGCTGCGGTAGAATACATCGAATATAACGGTCTCGTTGGCATCTTTCTCTTTAAAATATCCCTGCATCATGGTCAATTCATAAAGGTCTGTTAATAAAGTTAAATTGCGCTGGCTCATAGCTGTTCTCCTTTTTTTTTCCTTTTACTAAACCTTTTCGCACATTATACCATAAGTTTACAAAAAAACAATGGAATTGACAAAAGTTTAACAATGAAATTAACGTCGAAAATATCACACAAGTATTCATAAATGATTAAATAATCTAAATAAAACAATACAATTTGAAAATTAATAATTAACTTATTATTTTTTGTAAAAAAGTCTTGCAAAATATAGAGAGATAGGATATAATAAAGCCATAAACAAAAGAAAATAATTTCAAATCCGACGTTCCAATTTATTTCGGAGAATGACAGAGAAAAGGAGGTTGATTCCGCCGAAAACATAAGTTTCGCCTGAATCAGCAAAGGGCTATTTCAGGCAAAAGGAAAAACCGTTAAACCTTAGCAGAGAACCGTGGCTGAAGCCGGAATGAAAATCTACCAATCTCTTTATATGCCTATAGTTCGTTATAACTGCAGAGAAATATTCATCCGATGGGTAATTTTGATTTGTCCCGATTGAATTTTTATTCGGTAGCTGGATAACAATATAGAAGAATGAAAATAGCAATGCCGAAAATTTAGATTGTAGATGGTTTTATGCGAAAGGAACGGGAAAAAATTCATATAGAGCATCCAGAGAACGCAATGCAAAAAACAAAACGTGAGAGGTATTTAGGAACCAATGGATGAAAGCATGTAGAACGGGTATCGAATTTCATGAAAATGAGTCGGTACCCGTTCCCCTTTATACCTTCCGGACGCCGGCTGAAAATCAAAATAGCCTTGACATTTCTTTTCTTACTCCCTATAATTAAAAAATACGGTAATATTAGTATTATCACATCATAATAGAAAGAAAAACTTTGATGGAGACAGTAGGACCATGGGAAATCCAAAGAGAGCCGGGGAGGGTGGAAGCCTGGCGAAAGTAGCATGGGTTCGAATATCACTCCGGAGTTTCCGGCTGAAGGCATCGGCGGTAGGTCAGGACGTATTTTCTGCGTTAAGGGAAAGCATATGCTGGTATGCGGTAATAGGTGGTACAACGGAGATATAGTGAGGCTTTCGTCCTGATTACGGGATGGGAGCTTTTTTTATATATGGAGAAATGGAGGTCGCTAAAGATGTACAAGAAAGTCCCTACAGACTTGAATTTTGTAGCAAGAGAAAAAGAGGTAGAAAAATTCTGGGAAGACCATGATATTTTCAGAAAGAGCATGGAAAACCGTAAGGGAGGGGAGACATATCCGTTCTATGACGGTCCCCCTACAGCCAATGGAAAACCCCACATCGGGCACGTATTGACCAGAGTTATCAAGGATATGATTCCAAGATACCGGACAATGAAAGGGTATGACGTTCCCCGTAAGGCCGGTTGGGATACCCACGGACTGCCGGTTGAGCTGGAAGTGGAAAAGATGCTGGGCCTTGACGGTAAGGAACAGATCGAGGAGTATGGCCTGGAGCCATTTATCAAGTATTGCAAGGAAAGCGTTTGGAAATACAAGGGCATGTGGGAGGATTTCTCAAAGACCGTAGGCTTTTGGGCCGATATGGATGACCCTTATGTAACGTATGAAAATAATTTTATTGAATCTGAGTGGTGGGCATTAAAGAAAATCTGGGAGAAGGGTCTTTTGTATAAAGGCTTTAAGATCGTTCCCTATTGTCCGCGGTGCGGAACTCCCTTATCCAGCCATGAGGTAGCTCAGGGATATAAGGATGTAAAGGAACGCTCCGCCATCGTCCGGTTTAAGGTAAAGGGAGAAGACGCCTATATTCTGGCATGGACCACAACTCCGTGGACCCTTCCTTCCAACGTAGGCTTATGTGTAAATCCTGAAGAGACCTATGTAAAGGTGCAGACAGGAGACTATACCTATTATATGGCAGAGGCTCTGTGTGAAAAGGTTCTTGGAGAGGAATACACGGTTTTAGAGAAGTACACTGGAAAGGACTTGGAATATAAAGAATACGAGCCTTTATTTGACTTCGTAACACCAAATAAAAAAGCATATTATGTAACCTGTGACACTTATGTTACCCTGACTGATGGTACCGGTGTTGTTCATATCGCTCCGGCCTTTGGTGAGGATGACTCCAAGGTGGGCAAAAAATATGACCTTCCTTTTGTACAGCTGGTCAATGCGGCAGGCGAGATGACAGAGGAAACCAAGTGGGCAGGCACCTTCTGTAAGAAGGCGGATCCAATGATATTAAAGGACTTGGAAGAAAGAGGCCTTTTATTCTCCGCGCCTGTATTCGAACACAGCTATCCTCACTGCTGGAGATGTGACACCCCGTTAATCTACTATGCAAGAGAATCCTGGTTCATTAAGATGACGGATGTAAAGGAAGACTTGATCCGTAATAACAATACGATCAACTGGATTCCGGAAAGCATCGGAAAAGGACGTTTCGGCGACTGGCTGGAAAATGTCCAGGACTGGGGAATCAGCAGAAACCGTTACTGGGGAACTCCTCTTAACGTTTGGGAATGTGAGTGCGGACATCAACATTCCATCGGAAGCATTGAAGAATTAAAGTCCATGTCCCCTAATTGTCCGGAAGACATTGAGCTTCACCGTCCTTACATCGACGCAGTGACCATTACCTGTCCGGAGTGCGGAAAACAGATGAAGAGGGTGCCGGAAGTAATCGACTGCTGGTTTGACTCCGGTTCCATGCCCTTTGCACAGCATCATTATCCTTTTGAAAACCAAGATCTGTTTGAGAAACAGTTCCCGGCTGACTTTATTTCTGAGGCCGTGGATCAGACAAGAGGCTGGTTCTACTCCCTCCTTGCCATCTCTACTTTAATTTTCAACAAGGCGCCATATAAAAATGTAATCGTTCTGGGGCATGTCCAGGATGAGAACGGGCAGAAGATGAGCAAATCCAAGGGAAATGCGGTAGACCCATTTGATGCTCTGGATACCTACGGGGCAGACGCCATCCGCTGGTATTTCTATGTGAACAGCGCACCATGGCTGCCGAACCGTTTCCACGGAAAAGCGGTTATGGAAGGACAGCGCAAATTTATGGGTACCCTGTGGAATACCTATGCATTCTTTGTGCTTTATGCGAATATTGATGAATTTGACCCCACAAAATACAGTCTGGAATACGAAAAGCTTCCTGTCATGGATAAATGGCTTCTCTCCAAGCTGAACACGCTGGTGGACGATGTGGATGCATTCCTTACCGGCTATCAGATACCGGAAGCAGCAAGAGCGCTTCAGGATTTTGTTGACGATATGAGCAACTGGTATGTACGCCGGAGCAGGGAGCGCTTCTGGGCCAAGGGAATGGAGCAGGATAAGATCAACGCTTATATGACACTTTACACAGCCCTTGTCACCGTAAGCAAGGCGGCGGCTCCGCTCATCCCGTTCATGACCGAAGAGATCTATCAGAACATGGTTTGCAGCGTGGATAAGTCTGCACCGGAGAGCATCCATTTGTGCGATTATCCAGTGGCAAATAAAGCCTATATCGATAAGCAGCTGGAAACTGACATGGATGAAGTATTAAAAATCGTAGTCATGGGCCGGGCTGCCAGAAATACTGCCAATTTAAAGAACCGCCAGCCGATTGGCCAGATGTTTGTAAAAGCACCTCATGTACTTCCTGTATTTTACCAGGAAATCATTGAGGAAGAGCTGAACGTAAAAAAAGTGGCATTCACCGATGATGTAAGGGATTTCACATCCTACAGCTTTAAACCCCAGTTAAAGACCGTTGGACCGAAATACGGCAAACAGCTTGGAGCCATTAAAAAGGCCCTTTTAGAGGTCAACGGCAATGAGGCTATGGATACCCTGAATGAAACAGGCGCTCTCACCTTTACTTTTGACGGAACAGAAGTTGTGCTCACCAAGGAAGACCTTCTTATTGATACCGCTCAGACAGAAGGCTACGTATCCGAAGGCGATAACACCATCACAGTTGTACTGGATACCAATTTAACACCTGAGCTTTTGGCAGAGGGATTTGTCCGTGAGCTGATCAGTAAGATCCAGACCATGCGTAAGGAAGCCGGTTTTGAGGTGATGGATCACATTCTGGTGTACAGCAAGGGCAATGAAAAAATTGCCGGTATATTAAAAGACCATGAGGAAGAAGTAAAGAGCGAAGTGCTTGCAAAAGACATCATCCTTGAAACGCCGGCCGGTTATGTGAAAGAATGGAGCATTAACGGTGAAAATGTAACCCTGGGTGTGGAAAAGGTTCAGTAAACGGTTAGGAGGCCTTGTAGAATGAGTATGGGATTTGATAAGGAGATCTTTAAGAAAAGTGTTCTGTTTAACATGAAGAATGTATTCCGCAAGACGGTTGATGAGGCAACTCCGGAGCAGATGTACCAGGCAGTGGCCTATGCAGTAAAAGATGTTATCATAGATGAATGGATCGCAACCCATAAGGCGTATGAAGATCAGGATGTAAAAACCCTTTATTATCTGTCAATGGAATTCCTTATGGGCCGCGCTCTGGGCAATAACATCATAAGCATTATGGCTCAGCCGGAAGTAAAGGAAGTTCTTGAAGAACTGGGCTTTGATTTAAACACCATAGAGGACCAGGAGCCGGATCCGGCTCTTGGAAACGGGGGGCTGGGCCGTCTTGCGGCCTGCTTCCTGGATTCCCTGGCAACCCTCGGGTATCCGGCTTATGGCTGCGGCATCCGATACCGGTACGGCATGTTCAAACAGAAAATAGAAGGCGGATTTCAGGTAGAAGTTCCTGACGACTGGCTGAAAAACGGCTATCCATTTGAGCTGCGCCGCGCCGAATATGCCACTGAGGTAAAATTCGGAGGCTATGTCAATACCATAAGGGAAAATGGAAGGGAACGCTTTATCCAGGAGGGATATCAGTCTGTCCTTGCAGTTCCCTATGATATGCCCATCGTTGGATATGGAAATAATGTAGTGAACACCTTAAGGATCTGGGATGCCCAGGCCATCAATACCTTCAGTCTGGATTCCTTTGACAGGGGTGATTACCAGAAGGCGGTGGAACAGGAAAACCTGGCGAAAACCATCGTAGAGGTCCTTTATCCCAATGACAACCATTATGCAGGAAAAGAACTCCGTTTGAAACAGCAGTACTTCTTTATATCCGCCAGTGTACAGAGGGCGGTTATGAAGTACATGGAAAAGCATGAAGATATACATAAGTTCTTCGAAAAGACGGTTTTCCAGCTGAATGATACCCATCCCACCGTGGCAGTCCCGGAGCTTATGAGAATCCTTCTTGATGATTACAGCTTAAGCTGGGATGAAGCATGGGAGATCACGACAAAGACCTGCGCCTATACCAACCATACCATTATGTCGGAAGCTTTGGAAAAATGGCCCATTGAGCTGTTTTCCAGATTGCTTCCCAGAATCTATCAGATCGTAGAAGAGATAAACCGGAGATTCCAGCAGAAGATCATGGAGATGTATCCGGGCAGCCAGGAAAAGCTTCGGAAAATGTCCATCGTTTACGATGGTCAGGTCCGCATGGCCAATCTGGCCATTGTGGGAGGCTTCTCGGTAAATGGTGTTGCCAGACTTCATACAGAAATTTTAAAGAACCAGGAGCTAAAAGACTTCTATCAGATGATGCCGGAGAAATTCAACAACAAGACAAACGGCATCACCCAGAGGCGGTTCCTTCTGCATGGAAATCCCCTTTTGGCCGAATGGGTGACAAGAAAAATCGGAAACGACTGGATCACCAATCTGCCTCATATACACCGTCTGGCAATCTATGCCGATGACCCCAGGTGCCGGCAGGAGTTTATGGACATCAAATACCAGAACAAGGTGCGCCTGGCAAAATATATAAAAGAGCATAACGGCATTGAAGTGGATCCCAGATCCATGTTTGATGTTCAGGTAAAGCGTCTCCACGAATACAAGCGGCAGCTTATGAACATCCTGCACGTAATGTATTTGTACAATCAGCTAAAGGATAACCCAAACCTTGATATGGTTCCCAGGACCTTTTTGTTCGGCGCAAAGGCTGCGGCAGGCTATGAGCGTGCAAAGCTGACCATTAAGCTGATCAACGCGGTGGCTGATGTGATTAATAACGACAGAAGCATCGGCGGTAAGATCAAGGTTGTGTTTATTGAGGACTATAAGGTTTCCAATGCAGAAATCATCTTTGCTGCGGCAGATGTAAGCGAACAGATATCCACGGCAAGCAAGGAGGCCTCCGGTACGGGAAATATGAAATTCATGTTAAACGGTGCTCTGACCCTTGGAACCATGGATGGAGCCAATGTGGAAATCGTAGAGGAAGTGGGAGCGGAGAATGCCTTTATCTTCGGTATGTCTTCAGACGAGGTGATCCGCTATGAGAACGAGGGCGGATATAATCCCATGGAGATTTTCAACAACAACTACGAGATACGCAGGGTGCTGATGCAGCTGATCAACGGCTATTATTCTCCCCAGAACCCGGAACTGTTCCGCGATATTTATAATTCCTTATTAAATACACAGAGCAGTGACCGTGCGGACACATACTTTATTTTAAAGGATTTCCCATCCTATGCAGAAGCTCAGCGCCGGATCGACCAGGCGTACCGGGATGAAGCGTGGTGGGCGAAGGCTGCCATATTAAATGTTGCAAACAGCGGCAAGTTTACCTCAGACCGAACCATCGAAGAATATGTAAAGGATATCTGGCACTTAGAGAAGGTAAAGGTAGAGCTGGAAGAAGTATAAGATTGTAAAAACGTTCCGGAAGTGATTCCGGAGCGTTTTTTTGCATATATTGAACAAGGGGACAGGAAGATGGAAAGGGTGGTGATTCGGAATGATAAAAAAAGCGGTTATGGCGTGTATTCTTGCGCTGTTGTTTCCATACATAATTACCATGGCATGGACGGGTAAGATCGAGGAGAAGAAGGAGTTCCCCATGATCACCAGCGGTAAGAAGATCATTCTGGACCGGAAAAGCGGAGAATCCTATATGGATGTGGAAGAATATCTGCCCGGCGTGGTGGCTAAGCAGATGCCGGCCGATTATGGCAGGGAGGCTTTAAGGGCCCAGGCGATCATTGCCCGGACATACATCTACGGAAAAATGAACGGGCAAAATGAAGTGAAAGAATCGGAACTTCACATGGAGTATCTGGAGGAACAGCAGATGGAAAAGCTGTGGGGAAGCGAATCCTTTGTTGCCAGCTATCAGGCAGTGGAAAACGCAGTCCGGTCTACCACGAAAATGGTCATGATGTATGACGGGAAGCTGATCGATCCCTTATTCCACCGGGCGAGCACCGGAAAGACCAGAGCAGGAGATGAAAACCATCCGTATTTGCAGGAGGTTGCCTGTTCCAAGGATGTGGAAGCGGAAGGTTTTCTCACTATGGTTGCATATAAGAAAGAAGATTTTGCGGAAAAAATCAATCAGATTTCCGGCGACGTACCTGTGAAGGCAGATCAGATTCCGGGAAGCATTCAGATTGTACTCCGGGATGAGGGGGGATATGTGGGGCAGATCCAGATTGGTACTAAGGTATATACGGGAGAGGAAATTCAGCGGGTTCTGGGACTTCCTTCCGCAGCCTTTAGTTTTGAAGAATATGAAGAGGGAATCCGGGCGGTCTGCCAGGGAATTGGGCACGGATATGGCATGAGCCAGTTTGGAGCCAGGTGCAAAGCAGAGGAAGGCTGGACGGCGGAACAAATTCTTCCTTATTTTTATAAAAATATTGCTTTAAATTCTGAATAAGTAATGGAGGGCATTATTATGCCTCAAGATTTCACAGAGAATCTCCTTTATTGGGTTTGCAAATCAATCGTTGTACCAGCTGCGAAATGGAAACATATTCCAGATGCATGAAAATAATAACAACACTGTGGCAGCAGTTGGAATCATGAAATTTATTGGATAAAATTTGTAATGAGCACTGTAGTTGCAGGGGGTACAGTATCACTACAACAAATTTGAAAATTTTTCTTTTATTTCTGAATAACTCTTTCACTCTTGGTAAGAATATTATCGAGGTGATAAACGTGAAGGAAAAAATAAGTCAATTGTTCAAGGATAAAGTATTCCTTGTCCTGTTGGTTCTAGGCCTGCTGACTATAGTAGCTGCAGCAGGAGTCATTACCATTCAAAGAGGAAATGGTGGAGGAGAAAGCCCTTATCTGCAAGTACCGGATCAGAGCAATATGATTGTTGAAGAATCAGTCCCCCAAGAAACACAAGTGGCAGTTGCAGGAGATTCCAATGCAACAATGGAAGAAGAAATGCAGGTGGCTGATTCCAATAAAGCCTCTGCAGCTCAGGAAACACAGGCTCCGGCAGTAAAGACCGGAACAGACAAAAGCGCGGCAACGTCTCTGGTACTTAATTTTAATGATGCAACCAGAATGACCTGGCCAGTACGCGGAAATGTCATTTTAGACTACAGCATGGATACCACAATCTATTTTCCGACTCTGGACCAGTATAAATGCAATCCAGGGCTTGTGATCCAGGGAGATGTAAGTACTCCTGTTGTGGCTCCTGCCAATGCAAAAGTTGAAAAAGTCGGCTCCAATGAAGAAATCGGAAGCTACGTTGTCTTAAATATGGGCAACAATTATACAGCTATCTGCGGCCAGTTAAAAGAGCTGCAAGTTGTAGAAAATGAATATGTCAAAGAAGGTCAGGTCTTAGGCTATGTAAACGAACCTACCAAATATTATTCCGTGGAAGGCGCCAACGTATACTTTGAATTAACTCATAATGATAAGGCTATTGATCCCCTGGATCAAATGCAGTAAGCCGAAAAGAGGAAATCTCAGGAAAAAGTTATAAAAAAATAATAAAATGTTCATACGTGATTAAGAGTCATCTGCTATACTATAACCGATCAGTCAAATACCCGCAGCAAACTGTGGAATATTTGACCCCGTGGGCAGCCGCCAAAGTCAGGTTCGCTTGACCTTGGCTTGTTGCCTTCACGAGAATCAACGGGGAGTGTGGCTATGAACATTTTATTTTTTTTAACACCTAAGAATGAGGTGGCTTATATTTTTGAGGATGATTCTCTGCGCCAGGCGCTAGAGAAGATGGAGTATCACAAATACTCTGCAGTGCCCGTTATAAACAGACGGGGGAAATATGTAGGAACAATCACGGAAGGGGACATGCTTTGGGGAATCAAGAACAAATTCAATCTTAACTTAAAGGAAGCGGAGCAGGTAACGGTGGCTGCCCTTGACAGAAGGTCAGATAACCGTCCCGTATATGCCGATTCCAATATGGAAGATTTGATTGATAAGGCATTAAACCAAAATTTTGTGCCTGTTGTAGATGACCAAAAGAATTTTATCGGGATCATTACCCGCAAGGATGTCATTCGTTATTTTTATAACAAGTCCCTGGAGGTGCAGCAGCCGGTGACAAACTGTCAGACTGCAGCTATTCAATAAAAATAAAAAAGCATTTTCCGCCAAATTCCGGCAGAAAGTGCTTTTTTTAATTTAAAAACACCTTTTGAATCCTCGAATTTTGAAATCTATTGAAACTCATCGCATTTCTTGCTATAAGAAAAAAGTGAAAAATAAGAACCTTAAGGACAAAATAAATATAGAAAGTAATAAAAATAGAGCTTAATAATTATAAATACACAAAAAAATTACATTGTATAAAAAAATACCTCCATAAACTAAAACAATAATTTCATGCCAAAAAGCAATTTCTGTACATTAAAAAGCAAGATTTGTAAGGCGAAAAGACATCTTGTATGATACACTGAATTTACAAGTCAACACAGAAAGTTTTTTGCAGATTATGAAAAGGAGGAGGAATAAACATGAAAAAACGGTTTATTATGCTGGCAGGTGCGTGTGTGCTGGCAGGAGTGTTATCGGGATGCAGCGGCGGTGCAAAGAGCGGATCCGCGGAAACGGGGGCAAAGAACGAATCTACAGAAACAGCAGCAAAGAGCGAATCCACGGAAAAGGCAGAAACGTCGGAACCTGGAAAAAAGGTGATCAATGTCTGGGCATTTACGGATGAAGTGCCTAAAATGATCGAAAAATACAAAGAATTGCATCCGGATTTTGATTATGAAATCAATCCTACGATCATTGCCACAACGGACGGCGCTTATCAGCCGGCACTGGATCAGGCACTGGCGGCAGGCGGGACCAATGCACCGGATCTGTATTGTGCAGAAGCCGCATTTGTACTTAAATACACGCAGGGAGATGCCGGCCAATATGCGGCTCCCTACGAGGACCTGGGAATTGACGTAGCCGCAAAAGTGAAGGAAGCGGATATCGCCAAGTATACCATGGACATAGGAACCAATCAGGATAACAAGCTGGTTGCCTTAGGATACCAGGCGACTGGCGGTGCATTTATCTATCGCCGTTCCATTGCAAAGGATACTTGGGGAACCGATGATCCGAAGGAAGTCGGTGCTAAATTGGGAGCGGGAAGCAATAGCTGGGATTCATTTTTCAATGCTGCAAATGATTTAAAAGCCAAAGGCTACGGGATCATATCCGGTGACGGTGATCTGTGGCACGCAGTGGAAAACAGTTCTGATACAGGCTGGATTGTGGATGGCAAGCTGAATATTGACCCGAAGCGGGAAGAGTTTTTGGATCTGTCTAAGAAGCTGATGGATGGAGGACTTCACAATGATACCAGAGACTGGCAGGATGCCTGGTTTGCGGACATGAAGGGCCAGGGCTCTAAACCGGTTTTAGGCTTCTTTGGTCCGGCATGGCTGATCAACTATGTGATGGCTCCTAACTCAGGCGGCGAGAAAATCGGAGAAGGAACCTTTGGTGACTGGGCAGTATGCGAATCTCCTATCGGCTTTTTCTGGGGCGGCACATGGGTAATGGCAAATAAAGATTCTGAGGTGAAAAAAGCAGTTGGTGATATTATCCAGTGGATCACTCTGGAAACTTCCGAAAACGGCTTGCAGTACATGTGGGCAAACGGTACTATGAATGATGCGGGAACAAAGGACACCGTAGCTTCCGGTACAGTTATGGCCAAATCCGACGGCTCTATTGACTTCTTAAACGGACAGAATATGTTTGACGTATTTGTTCCGGCAAATAAATATGCAAAGGGTACGAACCTGACACAGTACGATGAAACCATTAACATGTATTGGAGAGATCAGGTACGGGAATACACCGCAGGAAACAAGAGCAGAGAACAGGCGATTAAGGATTTCAAACAGCAGGTAGCAGATAATCTGGATATCACCGTTGAATAAATAATTTTGAGCGGGCAGGAGGGGAGGATCTTTCTTCTTGTCCGCCCAATTGCGTTGAATGGAGGAACTTACATGAAACGAAAACATTCTGGTTATGCGAAATGGGGATACATTTTCTGTCTGCCCTTTACCATTGCATTTCTTATTTTCACTTTATATCCGATTATTTTTACTACTGTTATTGGATTTACGGATTGTAAGGGATTGGGTACGGTAAAGTTTCATTTTCTGGCGGACGATCCATTTTTAAACTTTAAGAACATTTTAGCAAATCCCTCGTTCCAGAAGTCATTTCGGAACACTTTAGGCATGTGGATATGCAACTTTATCCCTCAGATAGGTCTGGCCCTGCTTTTAACGGCGTGGTTTACGGATAACCGGAATCACATCAAAGGAAAAGGACTGTTTAAGGTATTGTTTTATATGCCCAACATTATTACTGCAGCTACCGTCGCCATTCTGTTCAACGCCCTTATCGGCTATCCCATGGGACCGGTCAATGATATTTTAATGACCTTAGGGATTACGGACCAACCAATTAATTTTCAGGTCAACAAAGCCGTGGCAAGGGGAAGCGTATCATTTATTCAGTTCTGGACGTGGTATGGCTATACCATGATTATTTTGATATCCGGCGTACTGGGAATCAGTCCTGAAATCTTTGAATCCGCAGAGGTAGATGGGGCAAACCGGATTCAGACCTTTTTCTATATCACGATCCCCAACTTAAAAACCATTCTGCTGTTTACATTGGTAACCAGTTTGATTGGCGGTTTACAGATGTTCGATATTCCAAAGCTGTTTTTACTTGGCGGACCGGACAATGCCACCTTAACCACCAGCGTATTTATCTATAATCAGGCCTTTAGCGGCAGTTACTTATACAATCGGGCTTCCGCCGCCAGTATGATCATGTTTGTGATCATTTGCGCTGCATCTGCAATTTTGTTTTTTGCAATGAGGGATAAGGACGAAGCAGAATTGGAGAAGCTGACCAAACAGCAGGAACGGGAATATAGGAAAATGCAGAAGGAACGGAGGAAATCACATGAATAAAAAGCGCAGCTCATTGATATTGAAAGTCATTATTTACGTGGTATGTGTTTTCCTTGCAATTTTAAGCATTGCCCCGTTTTACATTATGGTGATCAATGCCACCCGTTCTACGGTACAGATACAGCAACACGCAATTTCGCTTCTTCCTTCTACTTATATGATGAAGAATATAGCTATTTTGTTGGGAAAAAGTTTTAATCCTGCCAATGGTTTTTTGAATTCCCTTATCATTTCCACAGGAGCAACTCTTTGTGCGGTGTATTTTTCCAACATGACCGCATACGGGCTGGTGGTGTACAACTGGAGATTCCGTAAACCATTTTTCAGCTTTATCATGGCAATTATGATGGTTCCGGCCCAGATTACGATGATCGGTTTCTACCAGATGGTTTACCGGATTCATATGACGAACAATTTCCTCATGCTCATATTACCGGCCATTGCCTCTCCTGCTATGGTGTTCTTTATGAGGCAGTATATGCTGCCTTCTTTGTCACTGGAAATCATTCAGGCTGCCCGCATTGATGGGGCAGGGGAGTTCTATATCTTTAACCGGATTGCTATGCCAATTATGAAACCGGCCATTGCAACACAGGCGATCTTCTGCTTTGTGTCCAGCTGGAACAATTTGTTTACCCCTCTGGTGCTTTTGACGGATCAGAAGAAGTATACCATGCCCATTATGGTAAGCCTGCTTCGCGGGGATATTTATAAGACAGAATATGGCTCTGTTTATATGGGGCTGGCTTTGACGGTGTTGCCCCTGATTGTGGTTTATCTGCTTCTTTCCCGTTACATAATTTCCGGTGTTGCGTTAGGTGGCGTTAAGGGATAGACGAAAGGGAAAATTGGCTGCGAAACTCGGTAGGATTGTATTTTGTATACTTCTTAAAGCACCGGCTAAAGGAAGCCGGATTGTTGAACCCGGTTTGGAAGGCGATTGAGGTGATCGATTCGCCAGCCAATAACATTTCCTGAGCCGCCTGAATGCGTTTGCGGCTTAAATAGTCATAAAAAGTAGAGTTGGTATGTTCTTTAAACAGGCGGGAAAAATGGTATTTGGAAAAGCCTATGTGGGCGGCCATTTTTTCTAACGTTAAGTTCTCCCCGTAATGGGCGTCAATGTAGGACAAAAGGCCTGTGAACTTCTGGTAATACTCATAATGTTTTTCTTGAGAGGTTTGTGAATTGGCGGAGAGGGCATGATAGTACTCTCCGCCGATTGTCGTTAAGAGGTTGATCAGGATCGCATAAATAGAATATTCCCAAAAGATCCCGCCTGGAAAATAGATGTCGTTGATCTCCATGAAACCGGAATAGATCCGTTCATAAATCCGGCTATGGTTTTGCTTGTTCATAAGGCAAGGTTCTAACAGAACCACATCCAAAAAGGAGGAATCGTAAAAACTGGACAGTGGTTCCATGTTGAACATATAAATGAAGCGGGAACCGCTGGTAGCCGGAAGGATCTCATGGATGGAAAAGCGGGGGATAAAGAGAATGTCGCCCGGATGTAAGGTGAAGGATTTTTTGTTGATGATGACGGTATAGTCACATTCCACGGGTATGAGAATTTCCAATGCACTGTGCTGGTGAGGTGCGTAGCCTTCCATTTGAATGTTATGCCAGATACGGATATTGGAATTAAGGGAATATTCAACGTTTTCTAACAGGCCTTCCACTTGTCTGCCCTGGAAGGAACGGTCTTCGGGACGTTGGTAGTATGCGGATTTGGTCATATGGGGGTCCTCCTTCCTGTATGCCGCTGTTTATGTAATGATACTTAATTTTTTTCTGAGTTTCTACTGGAAGATTAGCTTAGTTTCCCCATTTTTTCCTTTTCCTCTGCTAAGAGCTGATGAGATTCTGTTAAGGAAGTGCCGAGGATTTTTAACAGAGTGTCTTTTTCCAGGGTAGGAGAATAGTAAAACCCCTGCTGGTAATTGCAGCCGGCTTCCGAAAGTATTTGGTTCTGGTTTTCCGTTTCCACGCCTTCGGCAATGATGGTCATATCAAGATCTCTTGCCATTCGGACCAGCCCTTCAATGACGGACCGGGACCTTGGATTCGTCTCAAGCTGCCATACGAACAGGCGCTCAAGCTTTAAGGTATCCACTGGAAGCTCCAGGATTGAGGAGATTCCGGAGTGGCCGGAACCGAATTCATTGAGGATGATCTCTACGCCCATTTCCTGCAATTGCTGAAGGGACACGTTGATGTTTAAATAAGCCATGGTCAG
The DNA here is from genome assembly GCF_900105215.1 of Lacrimispora sphenoides. Taxonomy (NCBI): domain Bacteria; kingdom Bacillati; phylum Bacillota; class Clostridia; order Lachnospirales; family Lachnospiraceae; genus Lacrimispora; species Lacrimispora sphenoides. The sequence continues at coordinate 3,212,644 of NZ_FOIP01000001.1, forward strand.
GGCACTTTCCTGGATCTCCAGGGCAAGCTTTCCCTCAGGTATGTGATAGATATCCATCATGCGCTTCACTTCGTCAAGGAAATCTTCCTGTAAAAAAAGAACGGGAGAAATGGGAAGAGCAATGGATTCAAAATCGCAGCCAGCTTCAAGCAGCCCGTGGATGCATTGGGCTGCTTTTTCCAGTGCATAGTATTCAATGGCCCGGATCTGCCCGGAATCCTCTGCAACAGGAAGAAATTCGCTGGCTCCGATCATCCCAAGGCCTTTAATAAAGATGCGCATATAAAGCTCTGCCCGGGTAAAGGTCCCCGTATCAATTTGAAGAGTAGGGCGGTAACGAACCTCCACCTCTTCTTTTTCCAGGGCTGTCTTTAGATAAAGAACAATGGTCTGGCGCCGCTGCAGCTGTTTCTGCAAAACGCTGTCAAAGACGACCGCCTGATTGGGACCTCCGTCTTCTGCCTTTATAACGGCCAGATCCAGACACTTTAACATCTGGTCCGGAGAATCGGCGTGTCCGGGATAGGTGCAGATGCCCATCTGTGCGGAACATAAGCAGTCGGTCCCGCTGACTTTCCAGACATGGTCAAACCTGCCGGCAATCATCTCAGCAAGCTCATAAGCCTGTCCCTGGGTATATTGTTCCAGTATGATGATATATTCCACACCAATATAATGGTAGACGTCTTTTCCTGTCACTTCTTTTAAATAGGTAAGGATCTGTTCAAGAAGGTATTCGCAGTATTCATAACCAAATACCTGGTTTAGCCGTTTAAAATTCTCTATGTGGAGCTTTAGCACAGTGCCCCGTTCCATAGAGCTCATTACCAGGCTCAGATGCTTTAAACAGGCTTCTCGTTCCGGTTTGCTCTCTAATAAAGGATCTTCTAATACCTGGCTTTTGGTCTCTGTCTCTGTCTGAAGGGGCAGAGCTGTTTTTTTTCTAAACCAATTCATATGGATTTCCTCCCTTTTATCGGCCATTTGATTTTATTGTATTATAAAAGCATAGTGAAATCAAGAAATAATTGGAAGAGTGAAAACAGGCATTAAACTGGAAATAGAGAGAATAATAAGGATAAGAAAAACTTTTTTTTAAAATGTTAGCTATAAAGGCAAGAGGTGGAAAGAATGAAATCAATCTGGACAGAATCAGCCAGAATTCCTGGCAGGAATCCATTGACAGGAAACAAACGGACAGAGGTGGTAGTAATAGGAGCTGGAATGGCAGGAATCCTTACTGCCTTTTATTTGCAAAGGCACGGGCTTCACGTGGTGGTGCTGGAGGCAGACCGCATAGGAAGCGGGCAAACGGGATATACAACGGCGAAAATCACTTCCCAGCATAATCTGATTTATGAAAAGCTGGCACGAACGACTGGAGAAGAAACGGCAAGGCTGTATGGAAAGGCAAACCAGCTGGCAGTGGAAGAGTACGGAAAACTCATTAGACGTTATTCCATACAGTGCCATTATGAGCAAACGGATGCATATCTATATTCGGTTCAGGAGTCAGAGGTGCTTTCAAGAGAGGCGGAGTGGGCTGCAAGGTTTGGGCTTCCGGCTTCTTTTGTCAGGGAGACCGGACTTCCGTTTTCTGTGCATGGAGCGGTTCGTTTTACCGGACAGGCCCAGTTTCATCCTCTGGAATTTCTTAGAGATATATCTGCAGGGCTTACGATTTTTGAGCGGACAAAGGTTCTCAAGGTTCAAGGGCATGAAGTCGTGACGGATAAAGGGGTGGTAAAGGCAGAAAAAGTAGTATTTGCCTCTCATTATCCTTTTGTTAATATCCCTGGATTTTATTTTGCCAAAATGTATCAGGAGAAAAGCTACGTTCTGGAGCTTGAGCCTGTTGCATCTTTAAAAGGCATGTATATTGGAATTGACGAAAGGGCATATTCCTTTCGGAATGCCGGTGATAAGCTTTTATTGGGTTATGGAAGCCACAGGACCGGAAAGGCGCCAAAGGAAAATCCCTTTACCACGATGAAACGGGCAGGGGAACATCTGTTTCCAGAAGCAAAGGAAATCAGAAGATGGACGGCCCAGGATTGTATGACTTTAGACGGAATTCCCTATATCGGGCCGTTTTCTGCCCTAAGGCCGGATTGGTATGTTGCTACAGGCTTTGGAAAATGGGGCATGAGTTCCTCCATGGTGGCAGCAAAGATACTGAGTACACAGATAACAGGAAGGAAAACACCCTATGATGAAGTGTTTTCTCCCAGAAGGCATCATCTGAAGGCAGCCGCGGGCACACTGGTTTCCCATGGTATGCAATCAGTGAAGGGACTTTCAGCCGGAACCATGCCTGGAGCCGTAAACTGTCCCCACATGGGATGCCGTCTGGTATGGAACCGGTTTGACAAGCGCTGGGAATGTCCATGCCATGGATCTTCTTTTGAAATTAATGGAAAAATTTCAGCAGGCCCTGCACAACAGGGTATTCCTTTCATAGATTGATATTAGAAACTTTCAATAGCGAAAGGAGTCATACATCCTATGGATTTTTATACGAAGCAATGGTGTCCTGAATATATGACCGGCACCGGTTCAGCCGGCTGGGAATATGCCATGGGGCTTGACATGTCTGTAAGTCCTGGTACGGTAATTCGCCCTGACATGCCGCTTGGTTCGGGTCCGGCAAAGTCCGCAGAAAATGGGACTGATCCCATACTTATGAAACAGCAGGATATGGCCTCAGGTTCCGGCCCTTGGATGCCGCCAAAAAGACCAAGATGTTCGGAAACAAGAGGTAAATCTGAGGCAGCACCTATGCCGATGAATTGCCAGCCAATGCTGTTATGCCCAATGCCGGAAAGAAGCAGGGAGATGCCAGCCCATACGATGCCGGAGAAATGCATGCCGGAAAAATGCAGAGTGATGCCAACCTGCCCGATGCCGGAGAAATGCATGCCGGAAAAATGCAGAGAGATGCCAGCTTGCCCAATGCCAGAAAAATGTATGCCGGAAAAATGCAGAGTGATGCCAACCTGCCCAATGCCAGAAAAATGTATGCCGGAAAAATGCAGAGTGATGCCAACCTGCCCAATGCCAGAAAAATGTATGCCGGAAAAATGCAGAGTGATGCCAGCTTGCCCAATGCCAGAAAAATGTATGCCGGAAAAATGCAGAGTGATGCCAACCTGCCCAATGCCAGAAAAATGTATGCCGGAAAAATGCAGAGTGATGCCAGCTTGCCCGATGCCGGAGAAATGCATGCCGGAGAAATGCATGCCAGAGAAATGCATGCCGGAGAAATGCATGCCGGAGAAATGCATGCCGGAGAAATGCATGCCAGAGAAATGCATGCCAGAGAAATGCATGCCAGAGAGATGCATGCCAGAGAAATGCATGCCAGGGAAATGGAGGGAGATGCCAGCCCGCACAATGCCAGAGAGATGCATGCCAGAGAAGTGCAGAGTGATGCCAAGCTGCCCGATGCCGGAGAAATGCATGCCAGAGAAATGCTGGGAGATGCCAACCCGTACAATGCCAGCCCATACAATGCCAGCCCATACAATGCCAGCCCATACAATGCCAGCCCATACAATGCCAGAGAATTGTATACCAGTATGTGTCATGCCGGTACAATGCCCAGAAAAAGAGAAGGAAGCTATGGCGCCTATGAAATGTCCGAATATGGCAACAAGTCCCGCATTTGTGAAGTGCCCTGAAATGCCGACATGCACAGCACCGGCCATGCGTCCCAGCAAGCCCGCACCGGCTCCTTGCCCAGCCGAAAATATTGACCAGTTTCCAGTTGGAATGGCATATGTACCATGGCAGTGCTGGCAGGAATTGTATCCGTTAGATACTGCCATGAACATGGGAACCATCTTCCCGGATCTGTTTAAACCATTTATTATGGGGGGGTGCCAGTGATGATGGGTTATAATGTTGATTGCGATATGCTGTTAAAACAGGTATATGAATCCAGCTTTGCAATGGATGATGTGGTTTTGTATCTTGACACTCATCCAGATGATCAGGAAGCATTAAACTATTACTTTTATGTAGCAGATATGCGGCAGCAGGCAATGCAGGCTTATGAAGAGCAGTGCGGCCCTCTGATGGTTGATGGAGTCATGGATGAGAATTACTGGACCTGGATCAATGATCCATGGCCATGGGAAGGAGAGTGCGGCTAATGTGGAGGTATGAAAAGAGATTACAGTATCCGGTAAATATAACGACTCCCAACCCCAAGATTGCTTCCTTTATTATCAGCCAGTATGGCGGCCCAGATGGAGAAATGGGAGCTTCCATGCGTTATCTTTCCCAACGCTATTCCATGCCTTATAAGGAATGTAAAGGTGTTCTTACGGATATCGGAACGGAGGAGTTAGCACATCTTGAGATCGTAGCAACCATTGTTCACCAGCTGACAAGAAATTTAACACCGGAACAGGTTGTAGAATCAGGGTTTGGTCCTTACTACATTGACCATACAACAGGCATCTGGCCTCAGTCTGCCGGTGGAGTCCCGTTTACTGCCAACCAATTCCAGTCAAAGGGAGATCCAATTACCGATCTTGTGGAGGATATGGCAGCAGAGCAGAAAGCAAGGAGTACTTACGATAACATTCTTCGTGTTATTACTGATCCAGAAATCTGTGATCCGATTCGATTCTTGAGAGAACGGGAAATCGTTCATTTCCAGAGGTTTGGGGAAGCTTTAAGAATTACCCAGGATAATCTGGACAGCAGGAATTTCTATGCATTCAATCCAAGCTTTGATATTAGAGATCAGTGCTGATAAAAACAGGCCGCAGCGTAAGTCCTTAAGCTGCGGCCTGTTTTATTGTGTCAATTTACATGCTTTTACTCCAAAATTTTCCTTTATTCGATTGACGGAGGCTGTTTATACTAGTAGAATAAAAGACAAATATACAAGAGAATGGGGCATTATTTATGGATAACAGACATAGTATTTTGACAGACACACTTCCGGATCAGGCTGTTTTCGCTCTGGATATTGGAACCCGGAGCATCATCGGTATGGTGGGCATGCCTGACGGGGACAGAATTCATATCGTTGCCATAGAGAGAGCCGAGCACACAAAACGGGCGATGATTGACGGCCAGATCGAGGATATCGATCAGGTGGCAAAGATCGCAGGCCAGGTCAAGGACAGGCTGGAAAAAAAGCTTGGGTGCAGGCTTGACAAGGTCTCTGTAGCTGCCGCCGGAAGAGCGCTGAGGACAGAAAGCGTGACATATGAGATGGAGCTTTCCAGACCTCAGAAGATCGATATAGAATCCGTCAGCCGCTTAGAGGCAGGTGCAATCAGTGAAGCAGAAAAATTATTTATGAATAGAGAAGACAAGGATTCGGACCGGCAGTTTTACCTGGTTGGCTATACGGTAAGCCGCTATTACCTGGATAACTACATGATATCCAATCTGATCGATCATCATGGACGGGTTCTGAAAGCCGATATTATAGCAACCTTTCTTCCTACAGAGGTGGTGGAAAGCCTTTATGCGGCCATGAATAAAATCGGCCTGGAGGTAGCGAGCCTTACTTTGGAGCCCATTGCCGCCATCAATGCTGCAATACCTCAAAATATCCGCCTGCTGAACCTGGCAATGGTAGATATAGGAGCAGGAACTTCAGACATTGCAGTCTGCAGGGATGGCTGCGTGACCGGCTATACCATGGCCATACTTGCCGGAGACGAGATCACAGAAACCATTATGAAGGAGTATCTGGTTGATTTTGATACCGCGGAAAAGATCAAGTCAGAGATTGACGAAGGGGCTGAGCTTCATTTTACGGATATCCTGGGATTTGAACAAGTAATCACGCGGGAATCCATCTTTGAGTGCATCAAAGAAGCGTCTTCCAGGCTTTGCGAGGAAATATCAGCAAAAATCCTGGAGGTAAACGGAGGGATGCCGTCGGCCGTATTCCTGGCAGGGGGAGGAAGCAGGCTATCCGGTTTAAAAGAGGGGATTGTAGAGCATTTAAAGATTGACCCCAAACGGGTTGCCATTGCAGGAAACAATTTTAAAATCAATGCCTATTCCGATGAGTATGACCTTGAGAATCCGGAATTTGCAACTCCTCTCGGTATCGTTATTTCTGCAGGCTTCAGCATTGTCAATGACAGCTTCCGCGTCATATTAAATGACAGGCCGGCCAAGCTCTTTCGAAACGGCAGCTTTACTGTTATGGATGTGCTGATGATGAACGGATATAATTATCAGGATATGATCGGGCGTTCCGGTCAGAATCTGGTGGTGAGTGTCAATGGAAAAAGAACAGTCTTTTATGGAGAGAAAGCAGAGCCGTCTGTCTTAACGCTCAATGGAGAAAAAACTCAGCTTTCTGATCCGGTACATACAGAGGACTGGATCGTATTCATACCTGCCACCCGCGGAAAAAACGCTTCCGCTATGCTCTCCGACGTGGCAGAGCTTGGAAAAGGAAACAATGTTCTGGTAAACGGCGAGGAGGCGAAGGCAGATGCGCCCCTGGAATCCGGTGACAGCATTGTAATAGAAACAACGGCAGCTGAAATAAAGGAAGAGCCGGAGGAAGCCGATTCCAGCCTTCATAAGTCGTCCTCCGGTACAGATCAAGACCGTCAGACAGGTAATAAACAGGGAGAAAAGAGCCGTGAGAGTAAGGGGAAAATCACGTTTTTTCTGAATAACAACCCCCTGACTCTTCCCTTAAAGCCGGATCACCGGCCCTATTATCTGATGGACATGCTGGAATATTCCGGACTGGATTTTAAAAACGTAACCGGACAGGTGGTATTAGAGGTAAATGGGGAAAGTGGATATTTTCAGCAGGAATTACATAGCAGGGACCAAATCATGATCTATCAGGTCAAATAGGATTTAAAGGAGAAGGATTAACATGTTAATGGTTATGAAAAGGGATGGCGCGGAAGCGGACTTTGATTTATCAAAGGTCAAGGAAGCCATGAAAAAGGCATTTACTGCAACCGAAAAGTATTATACGGATAGCATTGTGGAATTGCTGGCCTTAAGGGTTGCCTCTGATTTTAAGGATAAGATGAAGGAGGGGCTGATTGCTGTGGAGGATATCCAGGATAGCGTGGAAAAGGTGCTGGAAGAGACTGGATATACAGATGTGGCAAAGGCCTATATCCTGTACCGGAAGCAGAGAGAAAAGATCAGGAGCCTGGGAGCAACCACTCTTGATTATAAGGATGTGGTGGATAACTACGTAAAGGTAGAGGATTGGCATGTAAAGGAGAATTCCACGGTCACCTATTCTGTGGGAGGCTTGATCCTTAACAATTCCGGAGCGGTGACGGCAAACTACTGGCTTTCTGAAATTTACGATAAAGAGATCGCGGATGCTTACCACAGAGGTGATATCCATATCCATGACCTTTCCATGTTAACAGGATACAGCTGCGGCTGGTCTTTAAAAAAGCTTCTGCTGGACGGGCTTGGAGGGATTACCGGAAAGATTACAGCCTCTCCGGCAAAACATTTGGCTACTCTTTGCAATCAGATGGTTAATTTTCTCGGAATTATGCAAAATGAATGGGCTGCTTCCCAGTCCTTTTCATCCTTTGATACATACCTGGCGCCTTTTGTCAGGGCTGATGGTCTTTCTTATGACAAGGTTAAAAAATGCATGGAGGCTTTTGTGTTTGGAGTCAATACGCCAAGCCGCTGGGGAACCCAGGCACCGTTTTCCCATATTTCCCTGGATTTAACGGTTCCTGAGGATATGAGAGAGGAAAAGGCCATTGTCGGGGGGCGGCGAATGGACTTTACCTATGGGGACTGCCAGACCGAAATAGATATGGTAAACCGGGCGTTTTTAGAAACCATGCTGGCCGGAGATGCAGGCGGTATGGGATTTCAGTATCCGATTCCGGTTTATGGACTGTCTGAGGATTTTGACTGGTCCGACACTGAGAATAGCCGACTTTTGTTTACTTTAGCATCTCATTATGGAACGCCTTACTTTTCCAACTATATCAGGGGCGGCCAGGTACCGGGGGATGTGAGGATCTCCTATCATGGCGTGACTCCGGATTTTACGAAGCTGCGCAATAAGGCAGGGGGGTTCTTCGGATATGGAGAGAATACCGGATCCATTGGTGTGGTCACCATAAATCTTTCCCGAATCGGATATTTAGCCACCGATGAAGCAGATTTTTACAAACGTCTGGATCAGGTGGCGGATATTGCGGCCAGATCCTTGAAGATTAAACGGGATGTCATCGGCAGACTTTTAAAGAATGGGCTTTATCCATACACGGCTTGTTATCTGGAAAACTTAGAAAACCATTTTTCTTCCATGGGCGTGATTGGAATGAACGAGGCAGGGCTTAACGCTTCCTGGCTTAAATCCGGATTGCAATCTCAAAGGACAAGAGATTTCGCGGCGGATGTGCTGATGCATTTAAAAAAGAAGCTGATCGGTTATCAGCTGGAGTATGGAGATTTGTACTGCCTGGAAGCGACTCCGGCGGAATCGGCAGCCTACCGTCTGGCAATGATCGACAGGAAGGAATTTCCGGAGATTAAGACAGGCGGAATGGCAGGAGATGTTCCTTATTATACCAACAGCACCAAGCTTCCCTCTGATTTTGGAGGTACACTTAAAGAAGTTCTTGAAAACCAGAATACTGTCCAGCCTCTTTATACGGCCGGCAACGTATTTTCCGTCTACATGGAACAGGAAGCAGAAGATTGGAAAAAGATTCGGGACTCTTTGAGGAAGATGGCGGAGAATTACGATATTCCATATATGACCTTTACACCGGTGTATTCCATCTGCCAGACCTGCGGATATCTTTCCGGAAGAGAGGAAACCTGTCCGAAATGCGGGAAACAGACAGACGTATACAGCAGGATCGCCGGATATTACCGTCCCGTACATGACTGGAATGAAGGAAAACTCCAGGAGTTTAAAAATCGGAAAATGATGAAGTTGGAAGACTGAAATCAGAAGCCGAACCTACATAATGAGCAGGATTTCATGATCAAAATCCCGGTTTTTTTTAGGAAAGCCGGGATTTTCTTCGTTGTCAAAGGGGATGATAGGCCGGTGCCTGGAAAAGAAAGTGGTGCTTGGAAAATTATAGATAAATAAAAGTGTCATTGTTTGTTAAATATGTACATTGAAAAAAGAGTAGGGATATGCTAGCATATATACAAGGTGTTAGGTTTGTATACAAATTTTATAGTTTGGATACATATCGAAACACAGATAAGATGAAATAACTGACCCCAAATAATAAGTAAAGGAGAGATTGAATCATGAATTTAGCAAACCAGTTTTCCCTTGATGGAAAAGTTGCATTAGTTACAGGTGCTTCCTATGGCATTGGATTTGCCATTGCAAAAGGTCTTGCAGCAGCAGGCGCAACTATTGTTTTTAATGATATCAAGCAGGAATTAGTTGATAAGGGAATTGCCGCATACAAGGAAGAGGGAATTAAGGCTCATGGTTATGTATGTGACGTTACCGATGAAAATGGCGTAAATGCTATGGTAGCTCAGATCGAGAAGGAGGTCGGCGTGATCGACATCCTGGTAAACAATGCAGGCATTATCAAGCGTATCCCTATGTGCGATATGACCGCCGAACAGTTCAGACAGGTAATTGACGTTGATTTGAACGCTCCATTTATCGTTGCCAAGGCTGTTATTCCGTCCATGATTAAAAAAGGCCACGGAAAGATCATCAACATCTGCTCTATGATGTCCGAGCTTGGCCGTGAGACCGTATCCGCATATGCAGCTGCAAAGGGCGGACTTAAGATGCTGACAAAGAACATTGCATCTGAGTACGGTGAATTCAACATTCAGTGTAACGGCATTGGACCTGGTTACATCGCAACTCCTCAGACAGCACCGCTGCGCGAGACTCAGGCTGATGGTTCCAGACATCCATTTGACCAGTTCATTATTTCTAAGACTCCGGCAGGACGCTGGGGAGAAGCAGAGGATCTTTCAGGTCCTGCAGTATTCCTTTCCTCTGACGCTTCCAACTTTGTCAACGGACATATCCTGTACGTGGACGGCGGTATCTTAGCTTACATTGGCAAACAGCCACAGTAATAGTCAGTTTTCAGTAATCAGATCCGGCCCTTTTTCCCCGGCCGGCTCTGGAGTTAAAAATATGACCATGATGTCTGCTTTCAGGGCGGAGGTCATGGCATATTTTTTAACAGGCCTAATATAGAGGACGGAGAGGGTTCAATGGAAGGAAAGACCAAAACCTATAAAAACCGCGGTGAGTTGGTGTTTGAAACGTTAAAGCAGGAGATTCTGGACCTGGAATTAAAGCCCGGACAGATCATAAGCGAAAATGAAATCTGTGAACGGTTTGGCGTATCCCGGACGCCTGTCAGGGAAGCAGTAAGAAGGCTTCAGGAACAGGGCTTTGTCAATTCGGTTCCATATTCCGGCACACAGGTAACGCTTTTGAATCTGGATACGATTAAGCAGATGATATACATGCGTGTTGCGGTGGAAACCATGGTCATGCGGGATTTTGTGAATATGGCGACGCCTCTCTGGATGGAAGAAGTCAGGTATCTGATCCGCAAGCAGCAGGCTCTGATTCAGGAAAAGGGATTTGAACCGGAGCAGTTTTACCGTATGGATGCGCAGATGCATGCCATTTGGTATCAGGCTACCGGCAAACAAAAACTTTGGGATATGATACAGGCCCAACAGTTACATTATACAAGGTTCCGTATGCTTGACTTTGTAACTGAGACGGATTTTACCAGAATCATCAGGGAGCACACAGAGCTTTTTGAACTGCTGGAGAAAAAAGACATCGATGGCCTGGAGCGGTCCCTCAGAGAACATCTGTATTACAGTATGAAGAGAATGAAGTATCAGATAGAAGTAGAATATAAAGACTATTTTGAGCAGGAAGAGCAGGAGGACTGATCATGGCGAATGTATCAATAGCTATAAGAAACCAGAATGGTGAAGTAAAGGCAACCGTATTGGGAGAGGATCAGGCAATCCTCGTGTTTGAAGGAGAATACGTAGAAGGAGATGCCATCGTATTCAAAACAGATAAAACAGGCGCACATTATGTAGTACGCATTGATGACTGCATGGATGAATCCTTTGTTTATCTGACAAAGGAGGAAGTAGTTTATACCATACCTTTTGGTGAGAAAAAGATTTCCTATAACCCGGAAGCCTTTACAGGGGAGCGTCATTATCTGACCATTCGGGAAGCCTTTGACTATGAGGCAGACATTTACAGGAACCTGGCAAAGAATGTCATGGACCAGCACGGAGATACAGGCTGTTTCCCTCATGCTTTTGCCAATGTGGAAACCAGAGGAGAAGCGGTGTTTGCGGCACGCAATGCCATTGACGGCGTTCTCGCCAACGAATCCCATGGTGCATGGCCTTATGAATCATGGGGAATCAACCGTCAGGATGATGCGGAAATGACCCTGGACTTTGGCCGCCCTGTAGATTTTGATAAGATTGCTTTGTATACACGCGCAGATTTCCCGCATGATAACTGGTGGGTAAAAGCGAAGCTAACGTTTTCCGATGGAACGGAAGAGGTAGTGGAAATGGAAAAGAGCGTGAAGCCTCATCTGTTTTCTTTGGAAAGAAAGAATATCACATGGGTGAAGTTAAGCGAACTGATAAAAGCAGATGATCCTTCCCCATTTCCAGCCCTTACTCAGATTGAGGTTTACGGAAAAGATTCTAAATAAGAATGTAAGAATGGAAGGAAAAGTGTCAGAATGAATCCGGATGACGGTCATTCCGGCACTTTTTTTCATAAGCTGAACATTCCCTTATAGCTTTGCAGATTCTTTGTTTCTAATTTTGGCATTCTTGAGAAAAAATAGAAATACCTCTTTTCCTTTTCCATTTATTCAGGTAAAATATAGGCAGTGTTCATTAATCACTCATAAGGAGGAAAACAGATGGAACTTTTGTTTCTGGAGCCTGTGTTTATGGAGGCCATCTGGGGAGGTACCAGACTTCGGGATGTATTTGGCTATGAGATACCAAGCGATACTACCGGAGAATGCTGGGCGATCAGCGCCCATGAGAACGGGGAATGTAAAATTGCAGGAGGCATCTATGACGGCAGGCGGCTTAGCGACCTGTGGAAGGAGAAACCGGAGATATTCGGGAATTATCCCGGAGACAAGTTTCCCCTTTTGGTTAAGATTATTGATGCGAAAAAAGATTTAAGTATCCAGGTTCATCCCGATGATTTATATGCCAAAATCCATGAAAACGGCTCCCTTGGAAAAACAGAGTGCTGGTATATTCTGGATTGTGAGCCGGGAACTGAGATTGCGATCGGCCATCATGCCAGGGACCGGGAAGAGATGGAAGCCATGATACGGGATCACCGGTGGAAGGAATTTATCCGGACTGTTCCAATCAAAAAAGGAGACTTTTTCCAGATCGAGCCTGGCTGTCTGCATGCCATCAAGGGTGGGACTCTGGTATTGGAGACTCAGCAGAGCAGTGATATCACGTACCGTGTATATGATTATGACCGTTTATCCAATGGAAAACCAAGGCAGCTTCATGTGGAACAGAGCATTGCTAATATAAGAGCGCCTTTTGAGGAAGAACAGGCTGTTCCGAAAACAGAGAAAGTACCAGGCGCAGTGCACACGCATTTAGTGACCTGCAAGTTTTACTCCGTAGATAAATATGATATTGACGGTGTCTTTACAAAAGAGTTCGGAAATTATTTTACCAATGTAAGCGTGATAAGCGGAAAAGGGTCGGTAAACGGGATTCCTTTGGAGGCAGGACAGCATTTCATCGTACCGGAAAAAAGCGGAGAGTGCAGATTTGAGGGAAAGATGTCTATCATCTGTTCCAATCCAGAGTAAAAGGAGGCAAATGAATATGAGACTTGGAGCATTAGAGGCAGGCGGAACAAAGATGGTTTGTGCCATAGGTAACGAAAACGGTGAGATTATTGAGCGTGTTTCCATACCTACTGAGACACCGGAGATCACCATGCCGAAGCTTATTGAGTATTTTAAAGATAAGGAAATAGAAGCCCTGGGAATCGGCTGTTTCGGCCCAATTGACTTAAACCGGAATTCGGAGACCTATGGCTATATCACTACCACCCCAAAGCTTGCCTGGGCCAACTATAACATTGTAGGAGTCTTAAAAGAAGCCCTAAATGTCCCGGTTGGATTTGACACAGATGTGAATGGCTCTGCTTTGGGGGAAGCTACCTGGGGGATTACAAAGGGCCTGGAAAACAGTATGTATATCACCATCGGAACCGGTGTCGGGGCAGGAATCATCACCAATGGAATGCTGCTTCACGGCATGCTGCATCCGGAAGGAGGGCATTTGCTGCTGGCAAAGCATCCGGATGATGATTATGAGGGAAAATGTCCTTATCACAAGACATGTATGGAAGGCCTGGCCTCAGGACCTGCCATAGAAGCCCGATGGGGAAAGAAGGGCGCAGAGCTGGCTGACCGAAAAGAAGTGTGGGAATTAGAAGCATATTACATCGCTCAGGCTCTGGTGGATTATATTATGATTCTTTCTCCTCAGCGCATTATTCTGGGCGGAGGAGTCATGCATCAGGAACATATAATGCCTTTGGTAAGAGAAGAAGTGAAGCGCCAGCTGGCCGGATATATCAAGACAAAAGAGCTTGAGGACATCGAGCATTACATCGTTTTTCCCAGCTTAAATGATAATCAGGGAATCATGGGAGCCCTAAAGCTGGCTATCAATGAATATCAGCTGGAAAATAGAGGATAATTGCCAATTTTCTCCTAGTGAAATTCCATTTCCTGTATGTTAAGATACATTTTGTAACAGAAATGTAATAATTACGTAACAAATAAGGAGGATATTACCATGAGAAAATTACCAGTATTCGTTTTAGCAGCAGCAACCGTACTTACTGTAGCAGGTGTACCTATGACCGCTCAGGCAGCAACCTGCTCGGTGTCAACAAGCAATTGCATTAACCTTTCAAACTGTTTTGGACAGTCTGGGGATCTTAACAGCATCTTAAGCAAGCTTGGCTGCAACAGCGGCAACGGTAATAGCTGCAGCAACGGTACGGACTGTACTACTGGTTCCAACTGCGCCAATGGTTCCAACTGCTCCAACGGTTCCACTTGCACAAAGGGAGCTACCTGCTCTGGCGGTAACTGTTCCAACAGCAAGAACAGCAGCTCTTGTTCTAAGACTAAGGGTGCAACCACAAACAATAGCCGTCAGTGCAAGTCATCTTACGGATATTGGAGATAATTATTTTTACGTTTTTTAATGGGTCGGATCCTATGTGTCCGGCCCCTTTTCTATGAATCTTTGGATTTTGCATTAAAAAAACAGCCATAAGGCCAATTCCGGCTTGTGACTGTTTTTCTTGAATAATAATCAACTTCCTTCGTTTACAATTTCCTCCAAAATATGGATCAAATCGTAAATGGTGTTAATTTGTACGTTTCGCTCCAGGATTTCATTTTTTAAGTCGATAGAAAGAGTCTCGAATTTGGCCTGGACTGCAGGAGCTATATATGACATATTCATCACCTCATTTTATGATGCGCAGCAGTGGATTGTATTATGCGTAAGAACGCTGTTTTTACATAAATCTTATATCGGCAGACCATACTATTGGTGAGGTGATGGAAATGGAGAAGAATAACCAGGAAAAGCTTTCCCAGAAAAATAAAAGTGAAATGAATCACGGCATGTCAGAAAAGGGCAAGCCGGAAAATCAGAATCAGACACATAATTCCCGCCGGGAAGGCATGGGACCAAATACAAAAAGAAGGTCGGATTAATCTTAAAAGGGGTGGAAACCAGATGCCATGGTTTCCTCCCCTTTGAGGTTTCATATTTATGATCGGGCAGTTTTACAGGACTCCTATCAGAAGCATTAGAAAAGAAGACATAACCAAAATGAGTTATCTGTCATTGGTAGGGCGGCGGCTGAGAGTTGTTATTGCCTCTTTCTGCTGCTGCTTTGATAAGTCGTTCTGTAATATTAATATATGTACTTATACCGATTATGTGAACAAGCTGAAAGTGCACGTAAAAAGGGAAGGGCGGAAGCAGAGCAAAGGAGAACTTCCGCCCCATGATGTTACATATATACTAACGGAAACAAATTTGTTTTGTGACGCAAATTAAAGAATTTTGTATATTACCATAAAGTTGTGACCAGCCGGAGCCGGAATTTGATGATCGTCTGCAGAAGATAACTGATTCCTGGTCTTTGGCAAAGGGAGTCTTTTTGCATAATAAGTGCTTTATCATACCACGTTCAGCAGCATGACGCAAGGTGGTTGGAAGAGCTGTAAAGATTGCAGAAAACAGTTAGATCAAGTGGAACGGATGGTACAAGCCATCAAATGAGACAACGGAGAAAATTATTGAATTTTGCTATATGTAATTTAATGTTTTTGAAAGTAGCTTTTGCGAAATAATAAGCTTAAAGATATCCCCATGATTAACCCTATTCCCAAATTGTTTATAACAGCAGCGAATATCAGGCCCAGACTGAGTCCCAGCGTCAGACAGTCTTGATAGGAACTGTCCCTATTATTTGAATTTAGCATCGTATGTACCTCTTTAGCATTTTTAAATATCTTACATCAGTTTTTGTATGAAGTACACTGGTATTTTATGAGAATGCAAAGACAGAACACCTGGCGAAAGCCGGTTATATCTAAAAGGAAAGCAGGGATTTAAGGAGGTGAAATAGCCGTAGAAGGGCTATTTCACCAAATCATTATATTCAGGATGTTTTTCGAACCATTTAATCGCATAGGAGCATGTCAGGATGGCTTTTTTATTTTCGGACCGTAATTGTTTTGCTACGGCCTCCATAAGTTGTCCTGCCACACCCTGGCCTCTGAGAGAATCATCTACATAGGTATGATTGATATTTACGGTATTCTGGTCAACTGCTGGAAAAGTAACCTCAGCAAGTAAGTTGTTATCGGAATGATAGAGATCGATTTTGTTTGAATCGTAAGTGAATTCCATATGCGCTACCTCCTGTTTTTGTAATAAAGCCATTATATCATTTACAATATGTGACATCAAGGATAACAAAGAATTAATAGGTGAAGCCCAAAGAGAGCCCTAAAGATACTACGGATTTCAGGGGGGAGAGTAAAATAAATAGGTGGGCTTCGGATTTCCGGGCCCACCTTTTATACCTTACATTCTATGGCTGGCTTATCATCTCGTATACCTTTGAATACAGGCTGCCTAAAGCCTTCTTTTTCAGTAGGCATTGATTCCACGATACAAACGAGTTCCGGGGCCAGCCAAACACAATCATCGTTTCCTGGTGGTACATAACCGAAAGGGGAGTAATCGATCACTTTATATTTATGCTCTTTTAATACTCTTAAGCTTACACCGAGTGTAACATGACCCTTATATACAAGTACATCATCATCGTATTGGCCAAGAACCATGCTGGTCATATTATTTTCTTTCGGAATGTATCCGCAGATCACACAATCGTCTGTGGACATTATTTTACATTTTACCCAGTCTTTGGTTCGTTTACCTTGCCAATAAAGACTGTCTTTTCTTTTTGCAACGGTTCCTTCGAGACCTTTTTCTTTAACAAGTTCAAATAATTTTATTCCATCATTTTCTATAAATCTTGAAACGGAGATTAAATGATTTTCAATTACAACATCAGTAAGATATTTTTTTCTCTCCATTAAGGGGAGCATAGTAATATCCTTATCTTTATAGTATAAGATGTCATAAGCGATGACACTGGCCGGATATTTATCGGCGGCTAATTTTATTTTAAATGAATTACTCATCAACGCTCGTTTTTGCACCTCATAGAAATCAGGGATGCCATTTTTGAGTACAAGCAACTCGTGGTCAATGATGCATTTCGTTTTAACCTGTCTATAAAGACTTTCCAGCTCTGGGAATATGGGAATCATTAGTTTGTTTCTCTTGTTTCTCATATCTGTTTTTGTGTCCAAAAAAGACAAAGTCCTGATCCCGTCCCATTTTATCTCGTAGATAAAATTTGGAGAATCAAATGGTTCTACCATTTCCGAAATCAGCATCGGGCTTATATTCCTGCTTTCAAAAATATCCATTATGCCAGCCCTTTGTTACTCTTTGTCATTTCAACTGTCTTCTTCATCGCTTCCATCAAATCGATGATGTTGTTTGGACTCTCTTTGTCAACATTTACTATCTCTTTTCCGGCAATTTTAGATTCAATTGCTTGCCGAAGTTTTTCCTGATATTCATCATGATATAAACCTGGGTCAAAAGCAGATGTCATAGAGTCAATCATTGTCTTTGCCATTTCAACTTCTGGATCACTGACCTCTACTTTTGCTGATGCTACGGGCACCGCCTGTATTTCGGCCTGATAATAAAGAGTTTTTGCAATGATTCCTTCGTTTGTCGGATATAATACGATAAGGCTTTCTGTTGTACCCAGGACGGTTTTTGCAATTCCCACTTTTTCCTGGGCTAACATTGCCTGTCTTAATAGTTCGAATGCTTTTTCTGCTCCCGGTTCCGGGACAACATAATAGTTTTTTTCATAAAATATTTGATCTACATCAGACAACATCGCAAAATGTTCTATGTGTATTGTCTTGTCTTTCTTTGTTTTTATTTTTTCCAGTTCATCTTCCGTGAAAGTCACATATTTACCCTTTTCGTATTCATACCCCTTTATAATTTCATTGCTTGTTACTTCTTTATTGCATGAAGGACATATTTTCTTTTGTCTTACTCGTTCGTGGGTATCTTTACAGAGTTGATTGAAACTTACTGATATATCTTTTGTTGTTTTGTATAATCCCACCGGTATATAAAGTAAACCTACGCTTATTGCACTTTTATGAGCTATGGCCATGATATCGCCTCCTTTTTGCTATTGTTTGAAAAAACGAGGATATTATGCAATGGTTATTTAAAATTAACCATTGCACTATTGATCGTTAGCCGGAGGAAGGGTATGATTAGATATACCGCTTAACCTTACTCATGTAGTTTACATACTCTTTCCCAAATTTGTTGATGCACCATCTTTCTTCGGAAAGTATAATCCAGTGTGCAGATATTTGAAAAACAAGCAGGGATATAAGCAGCAGAATAGAATGTGTTAACAATACACAGCTTAAGAAATATATGAAATAACCGATATACATAGGGTTACGGGAAATTTTATATATTCCGTTTGTATTTATTCCGCTTTGCCCAGGTTTTGCAAAGTTAACAGTGGCAATTATTAGAACACTGATACCTAAGAGATAGATATACAAGGCGATAAAAAACAATGGCGGTTTGGTCTGGATTTTTAAAAAAAGTGAATATAAGATAATAAAAGCGTTTGAAAACTGGTAAAAGAGGTAGGCAGCCTTTTCTCTGCCCTCTAATGGGGCAAAGAATGCGGCACGGCTTAACGCGTCTTTATTCATCATTTTTAACAAGCCGAACCTTATGAGAAAGATAGGTATTATTAATAGAAATGCATTCATTTTAAGCGCCTCCCTCTACCTGCTGCTATCGTGTAACATTTTAGAACTTAACTTTTTACTAAATTATATCATAGCTGCTAGAAACGGTCTATTAAACACGGCCGGCTCGCAGCGCAATCAATTCCCTTACATCACACAATATGTTTTCACTTGTTACGTTTATCGCCAATGATTTACCGCTTGTACCAGATTTGGTCTGAATATATAAATCTTGTGTGTATTCGTCGCAAAGGGGAATTAGCAGGTCAGCTTCGGGGGATTCTTTTGCTCCCACATTCACGAGGGCTACGAAATACCCTTTCTTTGGGTAAAGTGAACACAATGCTTTTCCGCTTTTTTTGTATTTTACATTCCAGCCTTTCCAAAAACCTTTATCCATAGAGCAACAGCTATAAAATAATTTCGATTTTGCATTGTATGTCTGCTGTAAATGATCAGCCAGACTATCCCATAAAGGAGTATCGACAAATTCCCTTATTTCTTTATCTAATGGTTCATGTCCGCTATTGAACAATTCACTCCACAACATATAATCACCTACTTTTTTTGATCAATATCTGATATGGGTATCACCCATAATTCCATTTTGCACATTTGGGGATTTACACTTATATATTTTTCTGCTGAAAATGGCTGCGTTGATAAATTGTGTTTTGGAAGCCAAACGAGAAACAAATAATTCATGCTTTTATCTAATGCCGAAGTTATCAATTCTTCGAAACTCTCCGCTTCAAAAGAACACACGATATATTCGGCGGCAGGAAGTTCCCAAGTCACTAAATCACTATATGCAGTTGTGCCAGGAATTGCAGAAGCACCCACAAAATAGGTAAAAGTACCATCTTCATTTTCACCGAAAGAAGAAGCGGCAAACTCTATGCCGTTTGGCACAAGCCCCTTTATTCCCTCTTTTTGTTTATGAAATTTATCCCACAACAGGCCGGGCACATCAATGCCGGTTGTATCTCCCAGCGGGGTTTGCTGAGATATCGAAACTGGCGCAGAAAAACCAATGTATCGTTCTGGAACAACTATTGTTTTGCGCGATATTTCCAAAACAATACTGTCAGTAATCAGCGGCACATTTTCGTCAATCATTGTATAGCCAAGCAATAAATCAGGTTTCATAATCTGATTCAGCCGAACAGGATTGTTGCGGTATTCCTCTGGAGTTATTCCAAATGCGCTTTTGAATGTTTTTGTAAAATGCTCATGGCTATGAAAGCCACATTCAAGGGCAATATCCAGTATGCGCCTGCCCTTATCATCGAGCGTTTCACATGCCCTTGCAAGCCTGCGCATTTTAACGTACTCATTTACAGGACGCTTCACAAGGCGGGTAAACAGGCGTTGAAAATAGAACGGCGAAAGAGCGGCAACCCTTGAAAGTTCTTCAGGCGAATAGCTTTGCGCTAAATTGTCTTCAATGTAATCAAGTACTTTTTGGATTGATTCCCATGCGTGCATAATAAAACCTCCATTATATATTATTATTTACTATGCTTTCATTCTATATAATAAATAAGTTGCCCGCTTGTTTGCCAATGCTCTTTTTTGATTTGGTTCATGTAACAAAGTCATAAATTTCACCACTCAATCATACCACATAGCTATAAGTCTTATCGTGATGTTAGTCTTAGGATTCATATTTGAAAAAGGTATAGGAGAAGTTAAGCGGTCAATAGATGGTAGTGGCTATCTCTTTTCGTATGCTATTACTCTAATCAGACATAAAGTTACGCATTCCATATAAACTGCTTATTCATTCTAAGAAAGGAATGTTTATAATTTGAATTATGAAACTATATGATGTATAATTACATGAAATATTTTTATGTATCCAGTTAAGGGGGAATATTTATGTTTGAGTTTAAAGATTTTGATTATTTAACCGATGGAGAAATTGATTTAAAGATTGAAGAAAAAGCTCCATCTAATGAGGAAAAGGGTTATGTACCGGCATATAAATACAAAATTACATTACATAAATCAGACGATGGCATAGGTGCTATTGACATTCGGATCGGGGACAATGAAAACTTATATTACGGGGGGCATATTGGCTATATGATTAAAGAAGGTTATCGAGGAAACAGTTATGCTTCAAAGGCATGTAAAATCATCAAAAATGTAGCGATTGCCCATGGGATGAATAGGCTTATAATAACATGCAATCCAGACAACTTTCCATCACGAAAAACTTGCGAGAAAGCAGGCCTTAAACTTAAAGAAATAGTAAATTTACCACCATATAATGAAATGTACGAAAGTGGAGAGCGACAAAAGTGTATCTATGAATGGATCTTAGGATAACTATTATTTCAATTTATTGTATGTTTTGAATTAAGGGAACTTTTTAATAAGTTCCCTTAATAAATGGCAAATAATTATCACTAACAACAAATTTTAATATAGGAAAGAACCTTTTAAACCAGTCCCTTAAATGGCTTATTTTTATACCAGGGAGGCCGGAAGGAGCATTTAAAATCAACATTAAAAAAATAAGACCCCAGTATATACAATGAAATCTTGCATCTACCAGGGTAATAAATAATGGAGACAACAGGGCTCGAACCTGCGACCCTTTACACGTCAAGCAAATGCTCTCCCAGCTGAGCTATGTCTCCATAGGAGCATTGTAACTGAAAACCTGAAAAAAGGCAAGCGAAATTCTTCCATAAATTTAAAGATTTTACTGCAGCCAATCAAGGTGATCACACCTGCTTTGAAGCTCCATAAAAAACTTTGATATATGGAATCCATCCATGAGGGCATGATTGGCCAGGATTGTTACCGGTACCTTTAAGCTTCCCTCTGATTTGAAATACTTACCCCAGGTAATACGGGGATTGCTGTCAGCTGGAATCGGAACCGGTTGAATGATAGACGTATAGCTCACCCATGGAATGCTGGAAAAGTAGAAGAGCTGATCCTCGTCTTTCCCGTCCGAAAGAGACTGGGACTGTCTGGCCATTTCCTGCCGCTGCTTTCCATCCTTAAGATAAGCGCCAAAGGGCAGTCGGTCGTCTGCGGTGCAGTAACAATAGTTTTCGTCTTCTAAGGCAAGAGTATAGGAAGGGATACAATGGTCATATTCAATTATTCCATCTCCATGAATGCGGCGGCGGAATTCCGGGATAGAGTTGGCTGCCTGAGCGGACGCATAAAGGAAAGTCAAATAAAAGGGCAGTTCTTTTTCTTTAATAGCGCTCATGAAATATGTAATGTCCAAATTTACGGTCATACCTACGTATGGGTAAGCGAAATTGCGGAAAAGGTTAAATTGATCTTTTCGCTGATAATGTTCCATGTCAAGATGTTGATAACTCATAAAATACACCTCCTGATTTTATAAACCAATTGCGGCATAGAGCCTTAGGGAGAGGAGCAGGTAATATGCGCAATCATGATACAAAAAAATACCGGAAACCTTATAATAATAAGGAAAACCGGCATTCTTAAGTATATTGTCAATCGGAGTAACAGGATTTGAACCTGCGACCTCTCGGCCCCCACGAGATTCAAAAAGGCTGATAAAATAAGGGGTTTTGAAGACAATATTCAAAAGGTAATCAAAAAGGTAATCACTTATTATGAAAGGAGAGTTTCGCACATCGTAAAGATTATGTATTAAAATAAGAAGTGTGGGGTTGACATATTTTTTATTTTAGTACATAATCAAACTATTATATTATATTATATTAATAGTGAGGTAATCTTATGCCAAGAGGAGTTCGCAAGTCACCACTTGAAAAATTACAGGAAGAACTAAAAAGTACACAAGATTCGATAGAACAATATAAAGCTGCAATCAAAACACTTCAGGAAAGAGAAAAGCAAATACAAGAAGGAATTAAAGTTGAACAGCTTAAGGATTTGTCCACCGTACTTGAAGAGAATAATATAACGATTTCAGCATTAAAGGATTTAATTGCTAACAGTGATAAAACTAAATAATAATACAAATAGGCTAGTCGAAATGACTGGCTTATTTTTTTGTAATCACTATAAAAAAAGTAGCACAAGTGTTTACTTTCCTAGAACATATGTGCTATAATTGATTATAATCAAAAATGAAAGGGTGAGATGTCGAATGAAAAAACTGTCTGATAAACAAAAATTAGTATACGACTATATCAAGCAATATGTCAAGCAAAATGGATATCCACCTACAGTGAGAGAGGTGGCAGATGAGCTAGGTAAATCAGCTTCTACCGCACAATTTCATATGCAGAAACTGGAAGAACTGGGACATATTGTCCGAGATCCTGCTAAACCTAGAGCATACGAACTTAAAGAGTTAAATAATAAGACTGTTGACATACCCGTACTTGGTACTGTTGCCGCTGGATTACCGTTATATGCAGAACAAAATATAAGAGAATATTTTCCAATCCCTGCCGAAATAGCCAAGGGTAATGACTATTTCATGCTTAAAGTAAAGGGTGACAGCATGATTAAGGTTGCGATTTATAACGGTGATCTTATTTTAGTGAGTAGGCAGTCCTATGTAGATAATGGAGAAATAGCAGTAGTATTGGTAAATAATGAAGCAACAGTAAAACGCTTTTATAAAGAAGATGGGTATTATAGATTACAGCCAGAAAATGATTTGATGCCTCCGATTATCGTGTACAATGCCGAAATATTAGGCAAAGTAGTTGGAGCGTTTAGGACTATGTAAATAAAAAACAAAGGAAGATCGTCGTGGTATACTATATTAACAAGCAAGCTATAGAGATAAAATCGCAATTTGATGGGGTTTTACTGACCTCAACAAATGAATGCTGTTGCGCAATTGGAATTCTGGCAAAAATATACGGCCTTCCTATGCCAACAAAATTTGAAACTCTAGAAGAGATGAAAGAAGATTTACACAAACAAATTGACAGAAAGCCTATACCGTCTGAATATGCATCAAAAGTAATTAACATGCTCGACGGATATATTAAGCCAGACACTATCACAAATGAATTATATGACCTATTGCAATATGCTTATAATGAGCAGCACGGATTTGAACCAGCTTACAAACCGAAGTAAAAACAAGGAAGCACTAAAGGCTTCCTTTCATTTCCACTATCAAACGAACATACATTCGTATACAATATAATCGAGGTGATTAGATGTTAGGAAAGTGTCGACTTGCGCCAGACATTAATAGGTGTCCCCATTACATTAGAGAAAAAGAAGGCTGTGGAGCCGACCATACAAAATGCGGATTTTTCCGGAACCCGGAGACTAAAAAGGAAATAGGCAATCAAAAAGTGCCTAAATGGTTTGAGCAATACTATGATAGGTAGGAAGAGATATGGGCGTATTTGGAATTGGTACTAATGTAAAAAGAATTGATAGCGGAATAATAAGGGGCACCACATACCCCATTGCTTGCATGGCCTGGTATACTCCTGGCTGCCCTCCCAGGCCGTTGCTATTTAAATTTGAGGGCAAAGACGGGATTTTACAGACGATAACTGATCTTAAAATAAGCCATACTGATTTTAAATGTTATGACGGTGAGCAAGTCAATGAGTATAGGTGTGATGCGATAATCGGTGGTATTCTATTTGGATTTAAGCTTATTTTCTACATCGTTAGTTGTCGATGGGTTATGGTCGTTTGAATAAATATTATCGCATATTAGCACACTACCACTATTAAAAAGGCGGTATGTATAATGGATATGTTTGATGAAAAAGGTATCAAACCTATGCTAATATCAGAAAGAGTTGATCCGTATGACGATGTGGATTCTATCTTTGAGCTTAAATTTGACGGAATCAGATGTATTGCATATATAGATGATCAATCTACTGATTTAAGGAATAAACGGAATATGATGTTATTGCCAAGATTCCCGGAATTAGAACTATTACATGAGGGCTGCAAACAGAAATGCATACTTGACGGAGAGTTAATCGTATTAGTCAATGGGAAGCCAGATTTTTACGAAGTCCAAAGAAGGACGGTCTTAACTGATCCCTTTAAGATAGAACTAGCGTATAAAAAACACCCAGCCGGTTTTGTGGCTTATGATATACTTTACTATAAAGACAAACCCGTAACTGATTTGCCGCTGATGGAGCGCAAAAAGTTGTTGGACGAAGTAATATCAGAAAGCGATATTTTGTCAAAATCTCGATACATTGAAACTGATGGAATAGCAATGTACAAATTCGCGGAAGATTTCAACTTGGAGGGTGTCGTTGGAAAAAAGAAATCAAGCCTATATTGGTTTGGGAAAAAGTCAAAAGAATGGAAGAAAATTAAAGTACTCAAAGAAGAAGATTTTATATGCATAGGTTATATGTTCAATAAAAACAGCATGACTACCCTGATACTAGCGAAGTATGATGACAAGAATAAACTAATTATTACGAACCATGTTTCTCTCGGAGTAAGTATCGCTAAGCTTAAACAACATGGCATGAAAATTTCCGATTGCCCCATAGATAGTTTAACCGGATATGCCGATGCAACATGGATTGAGCCAATGGTATGTACTATTGAATATATGCCTTCTGAGAAAGAAGGAATACGCCAACCGACATTCAAAAGTGTGCGAGTCGACAAATTGCCTGAAAAATGTAGATTACACAATACACATTGATTTATAATAAAACTCAGATTTGCTTAAAATATGGGAGCTAAAATGCTTCTATATTTTTTAACAACGAAAAGAACATATGTACGATAAATAGCAATTTAACTAATAAAGCTGATAAAAGCGCTTTGGTTGACAAAAACCAGTTTATGTATGCGTATAATGCCGCTGACTGGAAAGTTTTATTAGGCTTGGAAAATGGCTGGTTATTTGTGCGGATCGTAAATATTAATACAGGTGTCAACGTCTATAATGGTAAAGTACAACTCACATCATTTTAAATGATCATTTAAGCCTGGTAACAAACAGCCAACCTTCGGCATACAGTGTCGTACCATTAAAGTGCCTTGTCTGCAATACAACATTTTTACTGCTTTCAGATATCTTAATTATGCACGAATGTGTAAATGCTTGAAATCCGGCTGCAAGTACTAATGATGCTGATCCGCGACCGTCCAACTCATCTCCAACTTTTAAATATCGGTCAACTCGTGATGTTGTGGTCAAAGTTAATCTAATACTGGAGTTGACAATGTAAGTCCCTGGTGGCAACCAAATATTGGTTACTGACGTTATAGAATCTGTTGGCACGTTTATTGTTCCAGTAGCCATATCATATTCATAACCTAAATTGCTATTTAGTGAATATCAATCAAATGAAATAAAAAATGAAAGGAGGTGTAGCAATGTGCTCATCCATTACATCCAGTGTTATTGATAGTATAATGATAGAACTATCCGAAAATAACATAATAACAGCCGATAAGCTTTCAGATACTAAAATGATTTTAGAAATATGCCTTTTAAAATATAATATTTCAGAAATTGAACAAAAAAATGAGATTTCCACTGACGTAGATAGGACACAATTTTATTTACAACAATTTTTATTAAACATGAAATTACGAGGCTGTACTGCTGGAAGTATTAAGAGTTACAATAATGAATTAAAAAATTTTTTGTTATACATAAATAAACAAATTAATGATATCACTTATCATGATATACAAAATTTTTTGGCTTATGGAAAAATACACAAAAAATGGGCAGATAGAACATACAATATAAAATTAATTATAATCCGCTCTTTCTTTGCGTTTTTGTATGAAGAAGACTATATAAAAACTAATCCTGGGAAAAAACTTCATGAAACCAAGGTTGAACATAAAATTGGAATAATAGTAACCCCATATCAAAGGGAAGAAATAAAATGTGCTTGCAAAAATGAAAGAGAACAGGCAATGTGCGAAATGCTATATAGCACCGGTGCTAGAATAAGCGAGTTGTGTGCCTTGAATATACATGATATAAATTTTCATAACATGTCTGCGATTGTATATGGTAAGGGCAGAAAAGAAAGAGAGATATATTTTAACGCACCAACCAAATTACATCTTGAAAAATATTTGGATTCAAGGTCAGATAATAATCCGGCTTTATTTGTGATATCTAAAAAACCATATACAAGACTGACTCCATCTTCAGTTAGAGCTATGCTAAAAAGAATAAAACAAAGAGATGACAATATTGCGAATATTAAATTAACACCACATGTATTCCGAAGAACGGTAGGTACTGATATGATAAATAAAGGCGCCCCTTTGGAAATTGTTGCAGAAAAATTAGGCCATATAAAACTAGATACCACAAGACAGTGCTACGCTTCAATTAGCAGAAATACCGTACATCAAGCAAACAATAAGTACATTGGATAACAGAGGGAAACAATTAAAAATATCGCCCCCTCTGCTTGTTGTATTTATGGTATTAGAATATTATTCTTTTCATTTTCAGTAATCCATTTCTTAGAAACTGCATTTTCGAGTAACGTTTCAGATAATTTACCAGATTTAAATAACCACAATAACATTTCAAACATATCATTTTCCCTCCAATTCATTTAGTATTAAAGTACCAAGACTTTCTTTCATAGCCGCATTTTCCTTTTCTAAAGCAATAATTCTCTCATTTAAATCGGGTAGTTTAAACTCTCCAATTGCGACATCTGTTTTAATTTCTGTTATTCCATCCTCATCTGTTGCTACAACATATTCTTCAATGCTGTTTAACCTCCCAGCATATATTAAATCAGATCTTATCCAATCCGTTTTTCCAGAAAGTCCAATTTGAGAAATTTCTCCATTTGCTTTTATAATGGTTTTAATTTCATTAAGAGATAATGTCCCCATCTGAAAAGCAATTTTCCCTCCATTGTCGGACAAATCAACTCCTCCTACAACTAAGTCAAATTCAGCATTTCCAAATTTAATTTTTTCAATTTTATTCATAAATTCATTCCTTTCTTTTTTAAAATAAAAATAAGTCCGTATATGGGACTAGTTTGCGAGCAAGCTTAGTTATCTAAATAGCAATTTAGCTAATAGACTTATTTATGTTAGTGGGTTTTCCACTGTACCTGCAGCCAATATTAGGGTTGCGGTTGGTCAGATATCTGTAACTGTACCAGCTAATGCGGAAAACTTCGTGATTAATGCTTCATCATTAACCGCAGGTGGATTGACTAACGGCGAAAATATAATTGGAATTAGCTGGTATTCCACGGATCTTACTAGCATCTTTCCAATCGGATTTAGGTTGTCTTCGTCTAACCAAGTTGCTGTATATTTAAATAAAACGTCGACTGCTGAATTTACTTTAAATCTAAGGTATGTAACCTATTACTTTAAATCTTCTTAGTGTATATTTTAAATGATCATTTTAACTTGCTATATAAAAAACAGTACCCTCAACGTACGCATTCTTAGCGACTCCATCGCCATTTATTAGCTCACAGTGTAATCCCCACTTACCACTCTGTGAATGATATGTTTCTGTAGTAATGGCTGTAGTAGCTGATTTCACAGACACTATATGATTTCCAGTATACGGTAAATCCAGTAAAACATTGCCACTCGCATCTGTAGTGCCTGAATAATTAATTTTTTTAAATAACGAGTTTAAATTGCTATTTAGATCGGTAATGGATTGTTTAAGATTGTACGCTAATGCTGCACTGGCCGCTTTAGTTGTAATGTTTTCAAACTGGTTTGATATCATCGCCTTCAATAAAGCATTTTCATCTAAATCCATGGTTGTTGCAATACTTTTAGAGATTTTTCCTAGTATGATCGACCATGCTTCGTTGGCTATCAAGTTTGCCAGCTTTGTAGCTTGCTGAAAATTAGTATCTACATTCATTTTTCCGTCTGAACCAACTTTTGTCCCATCGCCCGATGTAGTAATACCAAATTCAGTTTGAGTGGCCTTCTTTGCACTAATTGTTCCGATTTCATTAATTTTAATAGATATATTATCAGGTTTTACTACACCAGGACTATCCTCAGTAGCAACGCCACCACCCTGTGCTGACAATTGATAATAATTTGTATTTGTTGGTAATGTTCCAATTGGAGGTAGAGTATGTACAAGATAACTACTCCCATTATAAGATACGACTCTGCCAACCTTATATTGTTTTGTATCAACCCATTCTCCATCTGGTATTATTGCTATTGTTCCATAATTTTTTGTTGCCATTATATCACTTCCTCCCCATAAAGATCTCCATCATCTATCCAAAAATCCATACCTTTGGCTTCGGTTTCGCTCATTAATTCACCAGTTTCGAAATCAATATAAAATAACGGGATAATTAATTTTGATGCAGTGTCTACCTGTTCTTTTAAATTCTTTGTTTGGCGATAGTACCATTCAGCGTTATCTTCAGTATCTTCGGGTATGATTCCGCCTTTAGCAAATCGCTGTGCCATATTTGCGTAATTATTCGCATCGTTAGCTTTCTGGGTAACATGTATTAATGTGTTATCTGCCGTATCTATTAACTGATTTGCCGTAGAAACCGCTGTGTTTGCTTGTGTAAGTGTATTGTTTACTTCGACCGTTAGCTGCTGAATGTAAGTTTCTGTTGACTGTATTAAAGCATCAACATTGGATTGCATTTCAGAAAATTGACTTTGATAAGTCGACATGTCATTTTGTATCTGAATGATAAGTTGATTAATTTCTTCTTGGCTTGCGTCTAAATCCTCAATTAGATCTGGAATGGTGAGAGCTTGCGATATCAAGTTTGACAACACATCAAAATCTTCGCTTGCAATTAATCCATCATAGTTAATCAACGATTTCTGAATTAATAAGTTCTGCTGTCTAGTAGAAATAACAGCAGGACTTCCAGGTTCTTGGATAACAAATTCGTATTTCACTTTACCTACTTTTGAAAGCATCCTGCTTGTCATAATTAAAATAGGATATCCATTTTCCCATGGCTCATCAAGCCAGTCATCAACGTATGGGGTTGACTCACCATCGGCCCACATTCGTATTCTAATAGCTTCGTTTCCTTTCAATGAAACCATGTTGCCCTTATCTGTAATCATTATCCTGTATTTACGAGATAGATTATCGTACTGCTTAACCTTCTCATATACATAACTCATTTCTTGTGATACATCGGCTCTTATAGATTTATAAGAAATCAAGATGAAACCTCCCTTCTATTGTGCTTTTTCAATAAAAAAGCGCTATTTACGCTCTGATTGTTTTTCATTTTATTTTAATTAATTTATCTAAGGCCAAAAGATATCCTGGCTCCAACATAAACGATGGGTTATTATCAACAAACTTGTCATAATCAAGTAGATATGGATCAATTTCAACCTCTAATTCTCCAAGTTTTGAAATCGATTCATCATATCTCTCGTGATCTTCATCACTCTTATAATTTGGAAGCACTTTGCCGTCTTCTAAGATCTTGGCATATTTACCTTCAATATCTTTGTAAAGATATTCTTTCATAAGTTTGTTTTGTTCTGTCTCGTAGTAAGTGCAGTGTTCTTTAATAATTCTTACATTTCTAAATATCCAATAGCTCATTTCTTGTGGCACTTTAATTCCGGATAGGCCACCAATAGCCCTATCCATATTTACGACTTCGTATAAATGTAATTTCATATATTCTCCTTATTTTAGGCAACAAAAAAGAGTAGGAGATTAATCCTACTCTTTTATATAATCATCTTATTTTCAGCTTACTATTTATAATTTTGGCACTTGGACAGTATTTTTCACATATTACATTCAGTATTTCTTTGTCGCCATCATTCATTCTGGGGCCAGTCATAATTTCTATGTCGCTAAAGAATTCAGAACCTATCTTTAAGTCAATATGATTTATTAATGTATCTACTCCAGCAATCATATTTTGAAGTACAGTGTTGTTTTTTGTTCCAAGTTCTTTTACTCCTCCCGCAAAGTAGTTTAATCTATATCTCCACTCGTTTTGAAAACCCCATTCACTTCTTTTATAAGTCCCAACATTATTGGTTGCTATTTTCATATGATAACCGGATCGACTTAATATATTTGGATACAACTTGTCACTATCATCGGTATATTGAACAGGGATTAGAAAATTATCCGTCGGCAATGAAAGTACCATATATTTATTGTTTTCACATAGTTCCTTTGGTAAATAGTGGTGGGAGCCTCCGTCTTTAGTATTACTTTCCGGACTAAATGTCCAATGATATACCTCGAATGGCAAGGACCTAAGTTTGATGCGTACGCCGGTCATATTGTAAGTGTACATGTTCCAAAAAGGAATACTTTCGCGAGCATCTGCAGTCCAAGAACTAATAAAAACGTACTTTGCAAAACTTTTAAAATCAGAAATAATAGATTCATCCATATCATCCATTTTATCTAACGGGTTAAATCTTATTGATCTGTTCTTTAATATTAAACTTAACGAACTTAAATTGGTATAATGATATAAGTGTTCTGGAATGATTGACATATAAATTACTCCCCATATAATTTTCTTTTATCATACACCAAATTTTACCAAAAGAAAACACCCGTCGACCAATATTTCGACAGGCGTTTTAATATTGAATATATATTAACTTATTTAACTTCTACATTATCAGCGGTACTAGTAACATTCTCTATCACTACCTGTCCATCTTTAATCCAAGCTCCATCAGAGCCTACTTTATATCCGTCCGGAGTTGTGGTGTCATGAAGCATTACCATATCTTCACCCAGATAGTAATACTTCCCATCACGAGAATCATGAAGCCATGTATTTTTTAATAAAAACCCATCTTCTCCACAATAGTACCAGTCATATTTATAGTTTTGTACCCATCTGTTTTTTACAATGCCATTTCCTTGTTCATAATATAACCAACCTTCTTGTCCGTTGCTGTCTTTCATTTTAAAAAATGGAACATCTTGTATATCATTTGTCCATGGAATTGGCGGCGCACTTGTCGCAAATACGTTACTCACCATCATTAGTGTCATTGCCGCTGATATCAAAATAATCTTAACCTTTTTCATACTAGCCTCCAAAATAAAAATTTAAATAATATAAGTAAATATTATCATATTAAAAGAAGTTATGCAAATATTATGCTCAGATTATTTTAATCCCAGTCAACATTTCCTCCCATATTTCGTATTGAATATCTAATTGCATCTAATCTGTTATATATTTGTTTAAACATATCCAACGCCCCCATCTTTGCTGTCCATGGATCAGTAAAGTAATAATCGTGTCTACACGTAACTCTAGCAGTAACAATATCTCCGGTTCCGAGAATTTCAACTGCATTATTCATTAAATCGCTTCCAATGGTCATTCTAGCAAGCTCTCCAGATGGCCCACCAGTAACAATATCTGTAATATTAACATACCCATTTGATGATCGTAGCGTTCCAGATCCATCAGCACTTACATAATAGTCTCCGAAATATACGCCACCATAGTTTGCTCTAAATAATCCGTTTCCTATATTAAGCACTCCATTAGTAATATTTACAGAATTGGCGGTTAAGTTTCCAGCATTGTTTACACTAAAGTTGTTTCCTATGGTGAGGCTACCTCCAGTTATCTCTACGTTAGAAGCATGTAGTTTTCCCTGGTTATTAAGCCAATAAGGAGCAGAAGATGGAGTAGCATTTCCCGCCCAATGAGCAATTGCTCCAGGCGTGGCATCAGAACTCATACCAACACCACCAGAATATAGTTTATTGTTGGCTATAGTCCATCCACCAATTAATCCTTCATCAATTTCGGCACGACCCTTAAATACAAGTTTCTTTGTATTAGCATCTACGTATAACAGTTTATTGGCATTCTCTGATATACTGAATATCTGACTTGGATTGTCAGGATTAATCTGCACCTTAAAACCATTGGTTGCCGAAGCAGTAAATCCATTTTCATCAAGAGTGAGTGTGTTATTCTTATTTTTAATCTTAAGAGCTTCTCCAATAAACAAACCACCGTATACAACATCTGCCGATATACCGTAATATGAAGTGGTTACACCATTATTAGTCACGTATACTTTACCGATGGCAAGTTTAGGATTTCTAAGATTAGTCCCCTCTGGCTCCTCAAATAATAATATCTGACGATTAGTAATCCAAAGTTTCTCTGGAGCATATTTGTTTAAGTCGGGTAGCCATTTTTTTAATAAAATGCCGGTATTATCAAGAAGTACTTCTTGATTCTTTCCGTTGCTTTCGATCTGTTGATTACTTAAATCTAGAAATTCCTTTTGAGTGCTATAAAAAGCTTCTTCAGCTTTCTTCGAAGCCTGATTCCAACCAGAGGTATTATACTTTAAAGCTGTACTTGTTTTATCAGCCAACTTCTGCATCGCCACAAAATCAAACCAGCCATCAGTAATACTCGACTTTGAGCTGAAAGTCAGCTTAAACTTACTGAAATCTTCCCAGTCAATTTCCATCTTAAGAAGTCTGGCTTTTAAAAACTCGTCGTCTGAATACTTGATCGCAAGAATATCGCCTAATTGAAGCTGATCTGTCCACTCTTTATATTTGAACAACACAGGAAAATTCACAGAGTTTACTTCCATATCAAACTGTGGATAGCATACCCTATTCAGTTCTTCGGCACCATGATTATACAAATCCTGTTTCATTTCCAGAATTTCAGCTTCGGTCATGGTAGAAGTGGCAATATATGAATTATCACATAAATTGTCTTCTCTCACAAACGGTTGCAATTCGTGATAAAGTTCTTCGCCTAGTATTTCATTAATTTTGACAACATAAGACTGTGCTTCCGTTTGTTTTGCTTTAATCTGACCTTCTTTAGCTGTTATTTGCGATTGTCTGACTGTAATTTCAGTATTTACAGCATTCCACAAAGTATTATAATTGTTATATTGCGTCTGTGCTACTGGATCAGAGTTTCTTTTATCCGTCAATACAGACATTTGTTCCTTGTATGTATTTGACTTTGCTTTTAATCCTACAAGACCATATTGCGACCAGTTAGTGCTTGATTCATCAGTAGGTATTTTATTATTCAGACTGTCTAGTTCATCTTGTAAAGTCTTTAACTGAGAGAGGGCAGTAGAGATTAGTCCCTTACTGCTTTCCATTCGCTGATAATATTCTTCCAGTTTATTCTTCAATGTAACACTCATATCATTGTAGAAGTAGCTAAAATTTGTTATATAATTGTTTCCCCCAGGATTCACAGAGGCAATAGACAAAGCTGTTCCGCTTGCATCATTACCGCCTGTAACATACAAGGCTGTTTTAATATCATCTTCATTCCATGTGATATTAAGTTCTTTGACTAAATTTCTAAATGATAATGCGATAGAAACTTCTTTTCCAATGTTTTCGGCCTTATAAACACTAACACTTCGGTCATTACTATCAAAAACAAATATACATTCAAAGGTTTCGGAAACATCACCAGTAAGGAAGTCATATGATGTAACACTATCATTATCAAAACTACGTCGATTTTTTGAGATTGCCGGGTCGATATGTTTAAATTTCCAACCAGGGTTCTTATCCATGAAGATATGTGCAATACTATGCAATTTATCATTTGCATCATAAATGGCATATCGGTCTAAACCGCCTTGTTCATCATCTTCAGTTCCCATAGAACCAAATGAAGTAAGATATGTTTGTTTCAATTCATAAGACAAATCATAGCAAGTAATTTCTCTATATGGATTGCCCCCATCTGTTTTTTCACTAATATCAGTAATCCGATACCAACCAACATCCTCTAACCATATGTATTTGCCAACTGAAATATCATCGTATCCTTGATTCTCAATCTTCTCATGGTACTTATAAATAGAAAACTTGAACTGTGACACTCCGACAATATATAATACAGAACTTTTGCTTTTTGCATTAAGCTGACAAATTAGTTTCTTATTTGGATAGGATAAAAAAACTCGTGGGACTACGGGTCTATTATAAGCATCAAATTTTACCATTAGAACGCCACCAACTTCCTGTGTTCTCTATATTTAATAACTCCTTCACAAGAAAGATTAAAAGTAAGTACATTGCTGCCGTCATAAAATCTAAGCCACTTTAAATTAGAATCGTTCAATACATCATGTCCAATAATAGAAGAGGAGATTATGCCATCTGGTGTTAATATAATCTTTTCACCAGAACTTACATTGCTGATTTTCGTAACATAATCAGAGTTGGTTTCTTGACTATTACTTATTTCAAGATTCCCAGATTCTAACATAGTGATTTCTATATATGGGAATATATGAATCTCTTCGTCGTTGACTATATATAAGTCATCAATGGTTTTATCATTGGTGAGAGAGAAGTAGTATTCGTGTTCCTCCGAAAAGGCAACTGCTGAAGAAGTAGAAACCGTAAATTGCATACCTACTGTATCATTTACTGCCCATACTTGAGGATTATTAATATTACAATGAAGCCATATATCAGAATAGTATTCGTCTTGTATAAACAGCCAGTTATAAACACCTCTTTTGCATAACCATTTTGATATTGCACGTTGTTGTTCTTGACTCATAGGAGACCCATCAGAATTTATGATTTGAAATGTAAATTCCATTGGCTTATCATAATTCTGCGATATTATTTCCCATTCTAAGGATTGTGAAGATTTATCAGTTATTAATTCTGTAGACTGACCACTGTATAGTCCTTGGTATTTATTATTTTCAAAATATACAGCTATTACACCAAATTCATCACTGCTGTTTTCACCAAATGTAAATAGACTATGCAATTTAATACCTCCTTCCGATTTGTTTTATTATATTGAACCTTTCATGGCTAAAGCCACGAGTGTTCTCGCCATAGCTAATAAAAGAGCCATGTTATTGGCTTCATATATTCAATGTCATGAACCTATGTTCTGATACCACGTTATTCCAATAGGTGATATAATCATTTTATATTTAATATAAAAGGGGGTTAATTTAATGAGTCCAGAACAATGTAAGAGAATAGTATACGACTTGTCACTGGAATATATGAAACAACGAAAATTATTATCAGATGTTGATTCAAATATTCCAGTAATGGTTAATCGTTTCGCCGATGTGTGCGATTCATTTTGTGATGCAGTTATAAAAAATGATAAGTTAAATAGATTATTTTAATGGCGCATCTTCAATATCATTTATAATTTCATGAAATAATGCACGAGTTTGAGACAATGATACTTTTCTATCTTTAAGCATGAGAAGTATCATTTCCTTTATAGTATCTTTATTCTGTTCTGCATATAACACGCTTTCCCTAGCTGTTTCAAACATTTTATTTTCTCCTGTGACAAAGGAGCATCAGTTAAGATGCCCCTCATTTTAGCGCTGTTTAGACATTTCCATCATTTTCTGTGGTATTTCTTTATCAATCAAGACATCAAGTCTTGCGTTTATTTGTGTTAGTACTTTTTCATCTGCATTACCCTCTACCACCATTAGTGGTGAATTCATTTGAATAGTTACCGGTTCAGATCTTCCAACATTCTTAAGTGAGTCAAGGTTATACTTAGGAACATTAATATTAATGGCGCCAATACTTTTCTTGAATGACTCAAACAACTCTGGGTTATGAGCGAACTCCCATAGCCTTTTTGTGGACTCATTATCAAAAATAGTATCTCCACCTACTGAATTGAGAACAGATCCGTTTTTAGCAACAATCAATTCTGGCCCATTTTCATTAACGTATTTTAATCCTGGCCTAGAATTAGTAGTACCACTTTTATATCCAACAGTGATGCTTCTCTTTTTAACATCATCATATGATATAGTTTTTCCGTCCCATACACCACTGTTATCAACATAATAATACCCATTGCCATCTTTCGTTTTGATAGCCATGTCTGTAGCCATAGTACCATCAGATTTCAGATAGTAGTCTTTACCATCTTTAGACTTTCTCCATGCAGATTTAACCATCTGACCATTCTCAGGCTCAAAATATCTCCACTGACCTGAACTTTCATCCCAGCCAGTTTTCATATAACCATCTTCATTGAAGTTATACTGTTTACCTCCAATGGTGTAGATGCCGTCAGAAGCATAATCATCATTAGAAGCGCCATACCACCAGCCTTTAGAGTTCTTTTGCCACGTTCCAGAACCGGTAATATCATCAAATGAAGCTGTATTATTACCATTAGCAGAAAATCCTTGCATAGTACTTACCAATTCTGTGAGCCTTGACAAGTCAATATTTGCGATATCAATATTAATCTGTGAAATAGCATCTGATACAGCGTCTTTAAATGTGGACACGGCGCTATTAGCTGACTCCCACGGAGAAGTTAGTTCGCTAGTCATGGTAACGTTATAATCGGTTCCATACTTAGTCAGGGTATTGTAGACTGTTTTGTAGTTATCTTTTACCTGTCCGAGATATTCTTCAATTACTTTCTTTTGTGCATCAGTGCTTGACTTAAGCTCATCTAATTCTTTTTTCTTTGCGTCCTGATAGTCCTCTGCCTGCTTATCTAGGCTTTCAAGAGTTTTATCATAAGCATAGTCAGCTTGTGTCTTGGATAAATCTTTCTTAGCATCGGATAATTGCTGTTCCAACTGCAATCTCTGTGCAATATCCTTCCTGTCGGTAGATAGTGACAGTTCATCAATTTTTGCCTGTAAATTATTAATGTCAGTCTGTTTCTCGCTAATACTTTCAAGATAATCCTGATAGTCCTTTTCGGTCTGTAATGCTTTCTTCTTGGCAGCAATTAAATTATTCATATCATCTATCTGTGCCTGGATTGCATTATACCTAAACTGCAAGATAGCTTGTTCAGCTTCTTTCGTAGCTTTTACTGCCGATAATTGTGCATTGGTATATTCATTGAGTTTTTCGTTATATTCGGCCTGTGTGAGCGAACCGTTTTCATACATCTCATTAATAGCGTTAATGGCCTCTTCGTAATCGGCGGCTTGCTGTTTTGCATTAGCATACTGTTGTCCTAATAGTGCAATTTTAGTGAGACCCTTAGATGTGAGCATTCCTCCATCTAAAAGTCCATCGTCACCAATTAGATCAGACATGGTGCTAATTCCACTATTAATTCTATCAAGCCCACTAGAAATCCTCTCTAGTTCCTCAAATGGCAAATTGATTAGAGCTTTTCTAAAATCGTTCATTGAAGATACGGCATCATTCATAGAGGAATTTACAGTAATTAACTCTTCATTATATTTTCTCCACTCCTCAGAACCTACTTTAATAGTTCCTTTACTTACTGCTTTTGACAATTCAATGGATAGAGAATTATACTTACTCTGCAATTGCTTATAAATTGCTTCCTGTTGATTTATCAGCTGTTTATAATCCGCTTTAGTAATGGATTCTCCTAATTCCTTTTGTAGATTCAGAAGATTGTTACTATATGAAGCGTACTTATTCATGAGCGAAACAAGACTATCAAAATCATTGATAATATTATCAAGCTTGGTCTGAGCAAGTTCTTTCATAGCCTTTTTTGTTTCATCTATCTTCTTACGAACTTCTTCGGCCTTATCGTACCACTCCTGATAGCCTTTGACATTCTTCGCAATTACCTCATCTGTAATGGTTTCAATTTCAAGAGTACCATTTTTAATCTTATCTATGTAGGTGGGAGAGAGATCGTAAGTTTTCGCTTTATTCTGGTAAGTATCCATCTGCGATTGTAATGCAGTAAGTTTATTTGCCATCTCGTCAATGGCTGTATCTGTGAAAGTATTTTTAGGCTTCCAATTCGATGTGTCAGAAATTTTATCTTGGATATTTTGTACCTTTTCGTCTACTCGCTTAATGGTAGTTTCTACCCAGTCGAATACCTCTGAAAAATCTTTTTTATCCTTTTTAGAGCCAGACGATTTATTTGCTTTTACACCATTATACGATGCGTTAACGCTTGCTCCCTTGCCTTTATATTCGGAAGCAGCCTTTATTGCATCTTCAGCTTCTTTTTCTGCATTTCTTACAAGAGCTTCATAACCTTCTTTTCCGCCTATATTGCCGCCAACACTACCTCCGGCCTTTAAGGTATTTAATGCTTGCAGTGCTGTGTTAGCACTACCAATTACTCCAACAAGAGAGATGATATTCTCAATGTCTCCACTGGTATCTAACGCGTTACCATTGAAAAACTCTTTTTCTAATACCAGTCCAGCCAGTGCAACTTTAGCTATGTCACTTTGAGTTGCTTCATCAATAATTCCTGGTATCTCACTAGCCGTAGCATTGGCAAGATCATTACTTACTTCTGCCGTATAAGCCTTTTGTGCTGCAAGGTGTTCCTGTGCCGCTGAAAGTCGAGACATTACAACTTCTTCAGCGTTAGCGACACCCATATTCTGAAGCATAGCAATAGCAAGATTAGCATTTTCATTTGTAAGTCCGTTTAGCACACCAGTACTATTGATCCATGTAGTAACCAATTCGTCAAATGCACTTTGAGTAGCATTTAAATCCTTGGGGGATGACGAAACCTTTTCGATGAAGTTTGCGTATGATTCGCCTAAATCATCAAAGTTATCCTTGAATTTCTTGTCGTCAAGCAGAGCATAGTCAAATGGATTATCTTTGTCAGATATGCTCTTCATGATTTTATCAAGGGATTCAAAACCTTCTGATAGAGAGTTGATGTTAGTGATTACTTCTTGTTTGGAGAGAGGGGGGAATGCTATTTCGCCAAATTTGCCAACATCACCTTGTACAATTTTCAATCTTTCAAGAACTGCAATGACATCTTCTGCACTTAATCCATATTCATCGGCTGCTTCTCTTAGTTTCTCGAAGTTTTCATTATCCCCGGCATCGCTTATAGCAAGAATATCTTCTTTAGATATACCACTTAATGTTTTTGCAAAATTCATTAATCCATCTTTATTTGACTTTAATGAATCTTCAAAATCGTATAAGTCGGTATCAGCCTGATCAAATACATCTGTAACAACAGACGCATAATCTTTCCAATCTGTACTTGTAAGGTCAATTGAATTTTTAACTTTATTTAAATTATCTCTTGCCGAAAGAATTTTAGTCTCATCACCGGAAGCTAATGCGTCATTATACTTTTGTACTGCACCTTTGACTTCTTCAAAACTCCGCGAGAGTTTATCATTTATAGTTATTTCAGCTTCTAATGCCGAATTGTACTTAACACCAAATTCGTCAATTTTATCTTTTGCATTATTTAACGAGGTACTTGAAAATCCAAGCACCGATCCAATATCATAGTCGTCGTTACCAAAGTCTTCTTGTAATGAAGTCACTTGATTCATGAAGTCTGTTATGGAATCGTATGCTTCTGTAGGGTTTGCTTTGATTCTTACGGTAAAAGTTCCAGTTGATTCATTTGCATCAACATCAAGGCCCATCTGTTTAGCTAAATTAAGAATATTGCTGCCGGATTCAGAATACATGCCAACGTCCATTGCAACCATATATGTCTTCTTAGAAGTCATTTGGGTCTTGGCATCTTCAATTCCTTTTCTATTCTCATTTAA
Organism: Lacrimispora sphenoides; assembly: GCF_900105215.1. NCBI lineage: Bacteria > Bacillati > Bacillota > Clostridia > Lachnospirales > Lachnospiraceae > Lacrimispora > Lacrimispora sphenoides. The sequence continues at coordinate 3,252,573 of NZ_FOIP01000001.1, forward strand.
AAACTTCTGTGCCACGGCTTTGTTCATAGCCAGAATAGCTTCTGTCTGATCTTTATATGCATCGGTAACGAGATTTAGCTTGCCATATTCTTCTCCATATTTATCATTTAATTCTTTCTGTAAAGAGAGAAGGTCGCTTTTTATTTCGTGCTGACGCTCTTCTGTAGTGTTTGCATTAGTTAATTCTTTATGTAATTCCTTATATTTATCTGCATATTCTTCAATAGTAGTGGAAGTATCACTGAATACAGATGCGGCTTCAGATGTGGATTTCCTCATTTGATCTACTGAATGTTTGTACATATTCCATGCAGTCAGTCCAGCGGTAATAGCGGCACCCACTAATAATATTGGATTTGCCAACATTGTTGACCAAAGCCCCTTTAGCGCTGTGCCAAATCCTGTGGTGGTTGCTGTGGCAGTGGTTTGTGTGGCAGATAGGGTGGAGGTGGAGTTTTTTATCAGTACAACATCAGATACCTGTGCCTTCATTTCCTTGCTTAAGTTGGAAGATGCAATTTTTGCAACCTTTTGAGTTTCTGATAAATGATCAAATTCATCTGATAGTCTACTAAGTATTTCGGCACTATCTAAACTCTTTAATTTATTTATTTCATCATACAAACCATAAAGATTTCCGAGGTCTTTAAGTTGCATAATTATTGATATTAAAATATTTGTATGATAATATAATAAAAAAGAAGTAGAGATCCAAGGGGGTAAAATATGTTAATTAAGTGTCCAGAGTGTGGAAAAGACATTTCAGATAAATCTCAAAGCTGTATTCATTGTGGTTATCCTTTAAATGAATCTATAGTCCATCAAAATACCTGTATCATTAACGGAACAAGTTATGACTTAACCGAAGAATTAAATGATTTAACTAACGATCTATTAGTTGTTGCTATCAAGAAAATCAGACAAAAAAGTCTTATAAGTTTAGGTGACGCAAATAATCTATGTAAAATTATTCGCGAAACAAAACAAGTACCACCGACATTTAATAGCACAAGTGAGGTAGTCCAACAAAATGTTCCGCGCTGTCCATACTGTAGCTCCACTGACTTAAAGAAAATATCTGGTTTCTCAAAGGCAGGAAGCGTTGCGCTCTTTGGAATCTTTTCTGTTGGCAAAGTAAGCAAACAGTGGCATTGCAATAGTTGTAAAAGTGATTTTTGAGTATTAAAAAGAGTAGGAGATTATTCCTACTCTTTTATTTGAGTCAAAGAACTTATGTTCCGACTACCAATATATGGAAAATAATGGTAATATTATTTTAAGCAAACCTACGCATGACTTGAACGGAAAGGATTTGTTGTTGACAGAGTTTTTCTCTTTCGTGTCTGCCGTTGCCGATGTAATTGCACTATTTTACATTATCATAGACCACCACAATCATATAAAGCAGTAATATAATGAAACATCGTGAGCCTAACGAAAACTGGTATACCCGTAGGATTATCAGTCTTGTTCAGAATAATGTTCTTGTCTGGTATTGATGTGACGAACAGGTTTGCGGTTGCCATTATTATTTGTAGAAGTTGTTGGTGTGAATACTGCATAAGACAGTCGATTTCCAGTCCACACTAGTTTTAACTGATTTGCGATTATTGGGATAGTGAGTTTTATATCACTATCCCGTTTCAATTACTACGACATATCCACGCTCATCTCATAAGCCTGACAGATATTACCGCCATAATCATACTCTGACAATTTATTCTTAACTATATCAACTTCATCGTGCCTATAGTTTTTCTCGAATATTACCTCTGATTTAAATGGATCAAGATGAATCACTATTGCCTTTATGTATTTTCTCATCATGCTACCTCCAACTCTTGAATTTTGGATAGAAGAGTAGTGGCATCGAACTTGTCCAACACATTCTTTTTCTGCATCAGATTATATATGTAATTTAAGCCCTTTGGACTTACCATGGTTACGCTTGAAACATGTCCATTTTCTGACTTTGAAGTAATAACCTTGAACATTCCATTATTTATAAACTTACCATATGGAATGTTAAAATTACTCTGCTTAGTTAGTACCTTGCATCTACGTAGGAATTCAAACAGTTTATTACGTCCAATTTCTACCATTGCCGCTACATCAATGAATTGCAAGTACCCTTGTGCAGTCATTAAATCAACATAAGCCTTTGCCTGTGGCTCTAACTGTTCAATCTGTTCCTTGTACTTCTGATTCTGATTAAGTAAATCTTTTACCATCGACAGTTTAGTGTCTTCGTTGAATGATGGAAAATATCTGTCAATAAATTCTGACTCTCTTCCAGTCTCTACAGCCCCACCAGTAGTACGGATTTGTTTGAGATACTTCTTGATTGCTTTCTTCAACGGTTTGGCGATTTCCTTTTTTGAATACATACAAGCATCGTATAACCCATCTTCATTTAAAACAATGGATTTCTGATTCCCACCAGGGGTACACACTAACTGTGTATCCTTGTATTCTTCGTCAACCTTTCTTGCAACCGTATACCCATCACGTTCTCCAAGCCATTCAGCCACGTCACCTGCTACAAACCATGGCGATTCGATGCTACCGTACATCTTAATTTTCTTACTAAGAATCTCAGTCTCTTGGATAACTGTTAATACCTGCTCATTACTCATAATGAACCTCCTTCTGAAAAATATGTTGATTGATTCAAAAGAAGTGTGTTATAATACCTTACGTATAGTTGGTGTATAACACACCTCTCAATAACCGCCTTAGACCGTCCAAAGTTGAGGTGGTTATTTTTATTGATACATTGACTTTTGTACTATAATGATATATATTATTCATAGAGCAAAATTTGTATCATGAGTGTATTATAATCTATAGTTCTAAGCGTGTCAATACAAAATTTGCATTATAAGTAAAAAAAGGAGGTAAGTGCAAAATGAATAATGAGGTCATGGTAAACTCAATAAAGTTACTGTGTAAAAATAACAATATATCTGCTAGTCAGTTAGAAAAAGATGTAGGTCTGAGCCAAGGATTAATTAGTAAATGGCAGAAAACTATGCCATCTCTAGATAAAATCATTGACATCGCCAACTATTTTAATGTCTCAATTGATGATGTTGTTGGTAGAAATAAAAAACAGGAAGAGTTAATACAAACTTTATTACAACTTACAATTGATAAAGTTGTTAACTGGAAAGATGATGATATAGAAAGATCTCCATTGGATAATATTGAAGATTTATTTTCAATATGTTATGAAGAAAATGAAATCTACTATGCTAAATATGAAGATGGATATTTCTATCTCTTTACACAATACGAAACCGATTTTGGAATTATGGAAAACAAAGAACTACAATTATATATACAGCCAGATATAAATAGTAATCCTGTGTTACAAACGGATAGTTATGATGAGCTAAAGGATCTCTGGCTAATTGTAAGAGAAAGTACGCGTGGGTTGCCAGATGAATATAAAGCTGAGAAGCTAAAAAATAGTTTTTTGAGTAAATACAAAAATAAACTAAAAAAATAAATAAACGATTATTAAAAAAGAGCCGACTATCTAACATAGTTGGCTCTAAACTTTGTTATATTAATATAATAAAACCCATTCAATTAAAGAATAGGTTCTCAAATACTGATGAAAAAAGGTAAGTTATTTAGCCGGGTGGCACTCCGGTCATCTCTTTAAGACCCATAGGGCGTGATAGCTGCCTGTTCTATCCTTAAATAACCACCTATCTTAATATAGAAAAAGCATAATTATTTTGGATGGGCGGTGTATCCATCATCTCAGGTACTCTTGCGAGTGCGTCGGGAACCATTTCCGACCTCAAAATAATTATGCCTGCTACTATTGTATTAATGTTACACATATAATATACTACGAATTTTCATCATTGTCAATAGAAACGTTTCTAATTCTACCGCTATGCAAACGTCTTTCAATCTTTGATTCCTGTATATCATGGACAGTTGAAACGTATAAATAATTCCCCTCAATATCTAATTTTATCCCAATCATAATATTGTCTTTATAGCGTTTAATAATCTCTATTGATGTTTGGCTTTCATTTGGATTCACTCCAACATAATCCGGGTTTTCTATTATATCAGGAATAAAATCAATATATTTTAAAGACTTATAATGCTTACGCTTTACCATGTGAGCAGGTAAGCCCTTAGATCTGTATATATTCAATGATTCAAGTTGTATATTTAAAAGATCATTGTATTTAGAATTATATTCTCCCACTTTTAGTAATTCTTCTTTTTCATTTTCTCCCACACCCATTACCCCTGTCAATTATTATGGATTAATTATATAACATAATTTTCCATATTTCTACAAGAACGTAGGTTCTTACAAAGGGGTGTTTTACATCTTGAACGCATAAATATTTCCTTTTTTTAGTATATCTATTTGATACATACTTGTTAATATCCAACGTCTTTGAAACGCTGATATTATATATACTTTAGAACATGCATTAACAGCACACAAAATCAGGCTTTTGCATACTGTGAGGAATGGTGCTCGTTGAACATTCCCTATCCTTTATGACTTTATCCCGACATTGCTTTCGCAATTGCTACCATCGGATTATATGCCACGACATAGCGTAGATAGGGTTAGCTGCTTCGTTGGTGATTGTACTTCTGTCGGGAATTATTTTTTATCCCTAGAAATCTCACTCCGGTGTATAAACCGTTTGACTTATTTGCCTTATTTTTCGGCTTCTTCTAAAATAGAAGAGTAGTGAGCGTTACACTTTCAAGCAATTAATCCTCTTTTTATTTTAAAACTTTCGTCTCTAGGAATTGTATATACCGCCATTATGGTATTTTCTTCCCCTAGATAGCCCAACTAAATCCCTCGGAAAGATTTAAGTGTAACTCTTATTTCAGAGTCAAGCGAAGTTTTTTACGAATGATGCAATACCTGCACCAGACACAAGTGTTGGCAAAATGCCAAAGTTTCGAATTAATTCAGTAAATACATTGTTTAATGTTGTTCCAGATTCTATAAGTACTTTTAAGAAGTTGGAATTTACAACAGTATTAGATAATGTCTGGAATGAAGCATTTAGTTGCTGTAATTTCGCATCTAAACTCTCAGCCCATCGATCTTGCTCTTGTTGAGCAGATCCATCTGCATTCATTGCTGCACTTAAAGCTTTTTGAATTTGTCCAGATTGGAAAGCCGTAAGAATGGCAGCACCTTGATTTGCCCTCTGTTTCCCAAACATGAGTTCTAAGAGCGTAGATTTATCTAAATCGTTTACATCTTTCCATGCTTTTGAAACTTCCTCTAAAATTTGGTAAGTACTTTTTAGTTTACCATTCTGTTCATCAAGAATATTTACTTGGCCTTTGGTGAGGTTGTAAATTTGAGTCTGGTTTTTACTTACACTATTAATATCCTCATAGGCTTCACCAATTTCTTCAAGTTTACCTTTCATGGAAGCCAATCGAAGAGAAGCGACCTTGAGCATATTTCCTAGCTCCCCAACTTCTTGAGTGATCTCCCCGCCACCAGTAAGCATAGCCACCGTCTGTTCAAGGGTATTCCCCTGTAAAGCTAACGCAGAAGCTGAGTTTTTAACACCTTCTCCGATACCTTTTGAGGTTACAGCGAACTCATTACCTAATTTATTGTAAATGTCTATCAGTTTAATACTATCTGAGGTTTGAAGATTAAAACCCTTAAGCGCGGTGACCATGTCAGAGACAGCAGTGTCATCATCGACCTCTCCAACGTTGGAGTAAATAGACGAGATTTTGGCTAAGTTAGCGCTTTGGTCAATTGAATATCCTAATTTGGCCCAGTTTGCCGTTTGTTCAACTAAACTAGATACAGATCTTCCCAATGTTTGCGCATCTTTATTCGCATTAGTAAGAAAACTTCTATATTTTGATTCTGTTTCATCTGTAACCTTATAAAGGTTTGTCATAGCAGTATTAATTTCTATGACATTCTTTGGCATTTGCCTCAGAAGTTGTACAACGGTAGCAATACTTCCCGTAACCAACGCCCACTCTCCAAATTTCTGGCCGGCGGCAGCGAATGTGTCACCTATACTTTTACCAGTCACTCCTAAAGCGTCTGCTTCGGCTTTTACACCTCTGAACCGTTTTTGTAGATTACCGAAATCTGATTTATTATCGATTTCTTTCAGTTTGATAAGTAATTCATCAAGCGTACCACCAAATTCTTTTTCGGCGGCTGAGTTAACTCTACGCCACGCTTGTATCTGATTAGTAAAAGTAATTTTGTCAATTTCTTTTAAACCATCTCTAGCCTTAAATATTTGGTTGGCATATTTTTTAGCGGTTTTGTCATCAAGTTCCACGTCGAATTTAAGTTTATATTGTTCTTTTACCTGTGCAATTAATTTTGGTAATTGCTCATTCTTCAATTTCGATGAGTCAATCATAGTTTGAAGAATGAGAGAAATATTGTCGGCCATGTAACACCCCTTTCATATTTTTTGACATAAAAATAACTGCCACACAAAAGGAGAGGCAGTAGTAATAGTAATGTTTTTATATTTTTGATTTACAAGCAAAGTGGGATTTTATTAGATATTATATTTATCTTTTGCTTCCCTTAATTTCTTTTTATCTTGACGAAGATAAAATTTCTTAGTTACATCAAGCCCCGAATGGTTCAATAGTTCACTTATTTGTTCTATTGGGCAGCCCGCAAGTTTGAGGAGCTGACTACCTGAATGCCTAAAATCATGCGGATGCAATGTTGGTACATTTATCATTAATCCGATTTTCTTTGCCCACTCAGTCAGCGTAGTTGTGTTTATTGGCTGAAGTTTCCCTCCATAATTTGAGTAAAATATCCAACCTCCATCTATGATATCATTGGCTTCACGATATTCTTTTAACTCAGATAGGAGAGTGGCAACCTCTTCGTTAAAGTACAATGTTACAATTTTACCTTCTTTTTCAAGAACGTCATTACATGTTCTTTCCTCAAAATCTACTTGATCCCAACGAATACTAGATACAGCGGTGACTCTAGCCATAGTAGACAGAGAAAACAGTGCATACAATTGAAGTTCTCTGCAATTCAACTTCTCTGTATCCTTATATTCCTGTAATTTATCTCTCATTAAGGAAACTTGATCTTGTGTTAAGAAAGTTTGTACGGCTATATCGGTGTCCTTTTGTGGTCTATCAATAAAATCCATCGGATTTTCTGAGATAACTTTTTTCTTTCTAAGAAATTTATAGAAAGCTGAGATAGAAGACATACGCCTTTTCATTCTACGAGAATTATTTCCTTCGGTCTTACAATAATAAAAGAACTCTGTAAGATCATCTTCATCTAATTCAGTAATGCATTGGTTTCCTTGATTATCGTATATGTAAATAAACCAATGACTTAAATCATTATCGTATCCTTTCATGGTCTTTTCCGATAATTCTCGTAGCTCCATATCCATCTTATACTTTTTATATAATTTCTTTGTTTCGGTGTTGACATTTTTTAACTTTTCCTCATTAAAAAAATGTATACGTTTACTGCGCTCTGCCATACAAATCACTTCCTTTCATTTTTCATACAAAAAGCGCCCATACCTGTTACAGCATGAGCGCCTAAAATCTAAAACAAATCAGTATTTAATTAGAAAATACAGCTTTAAAAAATCTTGGGTAAACTTCCCATTTGGCCTCTGGATACTTTTCGATATTCTTATCTACAAGATCATGAACTTCTTGAATCGTGCCCTTATTCTCATCAACATGAATAATTTTGCCGCCAGTAACTCCAATCTCCTCACAAATCACATTATAATACATCTTCTCAGACATATTACTCCCCCTTTTCTTTTTCACAATATTCCGTATATTCTACTAAGTCATCTAATGTCACATTTAAAGCATATGCCAATTTACACAACGTTAATACGCTAGGAATGGCTTGCTCATTCTCAATCCTACTGATTGTCGACCTATCAACCCCCGATTTCTGCTCAAGTTCTCTTATTGATATACCTTTTTCTATTCTTACGTCACGTAATTTTATAAACATGCAAACACCTCTACAATTTAGTAGTATCCATAGTATTTGCACAAGCAATAAATTTATTAATGACATAATATCACATAATTTCCCAAAAGTCGGTTGTTAGAAAGCAACCATTAATTACATTATCTAATATGTGTTTTTCAAACATTAGTGTAAATTATCAATATTACAATATTTACATAGCCCAGTCACTTCATCTTCTGATCGAGCAATATCCTCTCCACATATATTGCAATAATGCCTTTCGACTCTATAACATGGGCAGGAGTCATATAAACAAGGAAGACCACAATCGTAGCACTCAGATTCGTATTTTACCAAAACATTATCTCCTTATTTAATTGTCAGGCCAGCAGTACTACTCAAATACTTCTTGAAATCTACAAATAAATCATAAATACCACCATGGTTCACAGAGTCTACAAAAGACTGCCAAAAGTCTCCGTCTGTTACAGCGATAGACTCCTGTCCATGTATACCGCTTCTCATCAAGTCCCAAACGTCTTCTACGGTATCACCGGGAATAGATGAAACTGTTCCTGTAATGGGATTTTTCCACTTTGCCGGGTCATATGATACTTTACTTGGATCGAGATAGATTTCCATAGATATGGTTTTACCTGACATTTTTATATTACTGACCATAATAGCATTAATAATTCTGTACTGTCTTTCGTACATTTCTGGCTCAAATTTATCATAAAATTCACTGTAAATAAATTGCTCCAAATATCTTGGAAGATCTTCCTGCAACTGTTTATATTTAGCAACAATCATTTTAATAATATAATTATCAATTTCACTTGGACTGATAGTTTTGCCCATATTATTTTACAGCCTTTAATTCAGCCATCTTTTCTGCATGAGCATTTTCACTTATGGTCTTGTAATAGTCAGAGGTTAACTCTGGATTATTAGCCACCTTTGAGATGTTGTCCATGAATTTCTTCATGTCATCTGGGTTGAAGTTTCCGGTGAATCCAGACATTGATTTAATTATCTCTTGCTGTTCAAGCGTTACCTGTTTCTGTAGCTCCATGAGGTCACTATACTGATTTAACAGCAGAATAGTAAGCGCCTTCTTTGCCTGGTTGTATTCTTTTCTTGCAATAAAATATTCTTTAATTTTCTTAAACATATTTATTCTCCCTTAATCTTTTTATATTTTTTACATGCACCATCAATAATTTCTTCTTGTACGCGCCCTTCTTTTGCCTGTTTCAAAATACTGCAATTTCGTTTATATCTGGTACAACCGATGCAATTAGATTCAAAATTTTCTAATTGTGAAATATCATTAAATATTCCTATGTAGTCAACAGGACAAATCGTAATTTCTATTCTAGGATTTTTACCATCGTAATAAATTCCTTGTACGCGTTCGCATAATTGAGTGTCATCTATCCATACACAACCAGTATCAGTGATTGCATCTGCCAGACACTTAAAAACATTGTTTGCATCCATATCTGTTCTTGGAAAGTAAAAAACACAGTCCATGTAGTAATGACTGTATTTATTATCTGAAATTATCCAATTTTGTTTTATAACTTGCTCTTTCACGTATTTTGCAAATTCCTTTTGATATTTTGATGCTTCTGGCTTTTTATAGCTTACAGCCATAGGTTTTCCATTTTTCAAAATCCCGCGCCAACCAAGATAATGGTTTACTGAAGGAGGAATGGGAGATATTAATTCTAATTTATTAATTTTGTCACCTCATATTATCCATTAAAATAGGACAGAAGAGTAATGATTACTCGACTGTCCATCAACTACTTACCATTTAAAATTTGGTAGGATTTGATACAGAATTGTTACAATGATCCCACCTATGAATACCCACCATGCTTTTTCTTTGATATTATCCATGAACCTTTTTGTTTCTTTCGCTGGACGATTTTCAATTTCTGTTACTTTGGTGGTAAGTGCATCTTGCCCGGATTTTACTTCACTTATATCTTCTCGTAACTGAGTGCGTAATTGCATCATTGAATTCGTTAGGTTCTCTACTGAATTGACTAATTTATAGATGACTTTTTGTTCACCTTTAAGATCTTTTATATCGTCTTCGCAAGTTTTTATGCGTCTATCTTGTTCTCCGATTTTTACACTTGCATTTTCAACCTTCACAGCAAGTTCAGGATACTTTTCATCCATATGCCACCCCCCTAGAAAACTTTGAAATGGCTAGTATTTGGATTGATTTCCTCCTTGCCTTCCCAAATTCCATCTTTATTTATAAAATAATATACATCATTCTTACTCTTCGATTTCACATATGCATTAGTTACCATTTCTCCGGAATTACAAAAGTAATACCACTTGCCTTCGTATTCAAACCACTGGTTTGCAAGCATGGCGCAATTGCTATCAAAGTAGTACCAGCTCTCATTATGCTTGTACCAGTCGCCTTGAACAGCGAATCCGTTATCCCCAAGGAAGAAACTCCAATAATCATTACCGTCAGTTTTAGAAGTCCATCTATACCAATTATTCTTTACACAGTTGCCAGTATCACCAAGATAGAATCTCCAATGTTCATCTTCAAGCAGCCACCCAGATTTCTTTATTGGTTCTGCTACAAGCGCAGACTTAAAGGCGCTCCAAGTATGTTTTGTGTGATTGTATACATAAGGATTTGGGCAAATCTTCCCAGTAACGTCGTGATGTCGGATCACATGATTTGCAGGAACATTGTGCTTAACCATCAGTTCCCTTGTCAGTGCAATGGTTGCCTGAACTGTAGCGTCCTCGAAGTACCAATCACGACTTATATCGGCCTGGCTGCCCTTATTGCGGACGCACATTTCTATTCCTATGCTATTAGTGTTACGACATTCTGAGTGCACGTATGATTTTGCTCCACAATGCCATGCAATATTTTTGTTCTCTACCGATTGCCAGATAGAACCATCAAAATCAACGTAATAATGAGCTGAAGCACTTCGATTACCACCTGCATAATATTTACAGTTGGCCAACGCCCCTCCTGTTGCTCCAACATAATGAATAACTATGTACTTAATTCTATCTGTTGTGCTGACAGTGTGATTATAAGGAGTAAGATACTTGTTAATAATCATATCGTATATCTCCAATCTTTTATTTCTTCTCAATCCATTGCTTGAATAACTGATGCATACCTACGCTAGATAGTCCTGATACAAGTCCACCTAATACGACCTGTGGAGTAATCAGCCAATTACTAATCCATGCAGATAAACCAATGCCTAAAACAGCACAAATTGTTGGAATGTACTTATTATCAACATCCTTAATCCAGTTCTTAATAACATACCCAAAGCATAAACAGATTCCTAAAACTACAGGCAACATATATTCATTTAAAAATTCCATAACACATACCCCTTTCATTTTGAAGCAAAGTTGAATTTTATAGTAATTCATGATTAAGCCATTTTTGATAGGCTCTTTTACTTTCATTTTTATTAAATACAAATACCAAATTATCTTTAGACCAGAAGATATCAATAAGCGGAACATTATTTTTAATATAAAGTCCTGCCTGTTTTGTATTTACAATTCTTACGGTATCCTCAACTTCGTATTCGCGATTAAACTGTTCACTGTATTCTCTAATTATATTCACCGCTTTCATATATTTATTGGCGTAAAAAATAGGGATAATCAAAATTCTGATGAATAATGGTTATCCCCAAATCTTATAATCACTATTCATCATTTTCATTGACGGTTTCACTTTCTTTAAGTTTGCTTTTTCTCTTACCTTTAGCAACAGTCTCTGATTTTAAAATTTCGTTAATTGTGTTTTTAATATTATCTTCATAAGTATCAAGTTCTTTTAAATCGCAACCATTTAATAAATCTCTAGTAGACTCTTTATCTACATACCCATTGGTATAATCTCTAAGTATAAGAAATATTTTGTAACAGTTGGTTGTATCAGTTATCTTTCTCCATGGAGTGAAAGATATTGTGTTTGAGCAAGTATGACATACATGATATTTTTTACCACATATACTGCACTTCGCATTAAGTTCTCCCATTAATACCTCTCAATAAAAGAGGCGGAACTCCGCCTCAGTTAATTAATCTTCGGAAATGATGATGTCAAATAGTCTGGCTTTTTCATCGCAGTATGGCTTCTGAAGCTTATAACTAGCAGCATGTTTTCCATCAGCAGTTAAATTGATTTCAACAGAAGAGGGATCAATCTGTGCTCTAGCAACAGAAATAACACCAGCATAAACAAGATTTGTATTGCATGGATCATGGAAGATTCCATGAATAAGCAAAGACTTAACGGCAGGTACTCCATCCGTATTCTTTGACACTTTTACAGCATTTTCAGTTTCTTTATCATAACGAACAAATGCTCTACCTGTGACTCCAGATGGAAGAGTGATTGTTTTTGTGGCTACGTCCAATGTGAATTTTCCATCACCAGCAGTTGCAGAAACTTCGTATGTCTTACCAAAAGTATTATTTTCGTTAATTACTTTTACATACTTTACTTCTGCTCCAGCAGTTCCAACTGGCGCATATTTTAAAACAACTGTTCCGTCAGATGCAATGGGAATAGTTTCTGACACTGGCATTATTATTTTGTTTGTAGCACTTGCAACTTCTTTTTGGGTTCCAAACTGTGAAGCAGCCAAATCAAGAGAAAATAGACTGTTTGTAAAATCAAATGTGCCAGTCTGTGCATTATAAAACGTTGTAATCTCTGACCCCATAGCATCCGTTACCGGAGTGCCATCAGCAGATGTTTTCAAACTCGGACTCTCAATCTGAGTATAACGTCCAGTCAGCTCATTTGTTGCTGGATCATATTCCTCAACTGCCCTAATCTTTTCAAGAACTAGTTCATTAGGATTAAACATGTATTATTACCTCCAATATTTTTATATTAATTAAAAAAAGAACCTGACTAATCAAGTTCTCCTAACCAATCAAGTTTCTTATTTGATATCTTTGTAAGATCCAATCCATATCCAGAGTAACCACTCTGTAGCAATAAATCTGCGTCTTTAATTCTCTGTATTCTTTTAACAGAATCTAAAAATGCGTTAATTTTCATATCCCAAACATTGTCATGATTACATTTGAAACCCTCTCGATTAATCATTGATGAAATAACATTTTTTAATTGAGAAGAATATTGCTTATTCTTACTCATTTCGTATGCCTCACGATCATCATCGATTAGAATTTGTTTTGTTGATTCGTTAGCTGGCAACTGTGAATTACGTTTTATCATATGAATTTTTCTAAGTGCATCTACAAACACCAAATATGTATATTCGTCAAATAAAATATCATCTGTTGAATTGTACATTACGATATCATCGTTGTCTCTCTTTTGAAATAACTGGAATTTTGAAAAATCCAAGTTACCAAATAATATCGATGTTCTTTCCACAGGGAATCCCTTACATAATAAGTTTGAGAATAAAGTGTAGTCATCAATCTTGGTATAGTCAACTCCGAGGTCGTAAAGTTGAAACTTCATGTCTGCACCAACGGAAGTCAAAGTATGAATCATAAACCAATATTCCTTTTCTCCGTAATCACAGATTTCACCTAGAGTCGGCTGCCTAATTGATATTTTGTCTGTTATATGAATATTTTTTCCGCGATAAATCTTTAATTCATCTATTATTTGATTCTCCAATTTATCACCTCGAATCGTAGCAGAGGGAATTGTTTATATCTTTTGTTTCAAACAACATTCTTCTATAAACAAAATCGGCATTGAAGACACCTTCTCTATTAGACGTAAGTTTTAGTTCCCCAATTAGGTTGAGCTTCGTCATGTCATCGTCAGTACCCAAACTTGTTCTTCCATTAAATTTTCCATCTAATAATTTTGATAGATAGTCATTCCGATTCTCAGCAACCCCAGGAAATTCTTTGGGATTTAATATCATATGTCTATTATGACTATAAATCCATAACTCAAGAGTTGGTTTAATCCATTTGTCCCTATAAGCTTCTGTGTGTACCTGTAATGTTACAAATGTTATTTCTTCTTTAATGGTTTCAGGATTTTGGTTCCAATTAAATATGTATTTATCTCCAACATTTTCCCCAGACCAATCGGGATCAGAATTATCGTAATTAGGACTACCAAAAGCCTTAACAATCTCTGGATCATTAACAATTTCACTCTTTACTTTTCTTTTAATGAGAGAGATTATTGAACTGTTAGCCATTATAAGTTACCTCCAATCTCTATAAGTTCTGAAGTAACCTCTTTACCGTTGATGACAACCGAAATCTTTACATAGTTGCCCAAAATTAAATCATCATATCCAAGCTTAACCTTACAACGCTTATCCGATAGTGTTTCTATATTTAAGAGCGAAGAGAATTCATCTGTAATTGAAACCTTCCATTCAAAATCTGGGTCCGTAACCGAATTGCCATCTGAATCTGTAAATGTTGCTGTAAATGTCTTTGCGGTTCCACCGGCGTTAATGACCTTGTCACCTTTCCACTTAATAACAATTTGCAAGAAAATTGGACTTTGATTGCCATTATCATTACCTGGATCAGTGGGAGATGATGGAGTAGTAGGTTCTTTGTAGTCACATATCCATACTTTATCGCCAGCGCCATTATCAACAAGTTTATCGTTAGTTGGGCTGGCTTGAACTTGAGTGAAAATTAGATTAATCAGCCCCTTATCTGTGAAATCATAGGATATGTCATCAATCCTTGTAATCTCATATGGCTTACACTTCCGAATATTTTTTGACATATGTATTCTCTTATTATCGTCCAACAACATGGTTTCATTGTCATATGGTAGATAAACCATAAACTGATTAGATTGAAGGGTAAGAGTTTTATTTTCCTTTTCTCCATTATTATAGGCCGATGCATTTAAGATGTGGGCATATCGAGATACTATTTCACCTGATTCGTTTTGCCAATGAAGTTTGTAGTTACATATACTGGCGGCTGATTTATCGTAGATACCATTATTATCAACCTTACCTTTTAACAGCCAGATTGCACCTGATTTATCCTTGACATAATGAAACAAGTTTAATGTTCCTATATTAGCCAAAACTTGTCGCTTAATTGAATTAGTGTCGGAATCTGCCATTTTGTTTTGAATGATGGCTCTTGACGCAAATTCAGTTGATATATCATTATTGTAAAATACAACATCTTCTCCAACTTCTGAAGATATCATTTCTGCAAATGAATCTGATTTGTAATCATTGAATACATTGTTTTCCAACCCGCTGGAGAGAGAGGGAGAACCTATTAAGTACCATTCTTTCATAGTACGCCGCCTTAAACAAAAGCGGTTGACTTTTGATTTTCAACCATTTCAGATGATTTGCTTCCAATATATTCAAGATGTGCCTTTTCAGCCGTTTTTGCTCCATTAGACCCGTCCCAACTTAAATCCTTTGTGACAATGCTAACCCTCTTATTTACGAGGGAAACTTGCCGTTCTTGATATAATTGATACATAAATTGTGCAAGTGTATCTATTATGTATTGATCTAGTTTTTCATCAAATTCCATCATTTTTTCATCGAAATGAAGTTCATCTAATTCAACAGAGTATCTTCCTATTGCCTTCTTTAACCATATTAACTCAAGAGAATCTGGCAACACGGTTTTTTCAGCAAAGGAAGATTCAAAAGAGTCTATTACATCTTTTGCTAATGTATTGGCCATAACTCCTCCAATCCTACAGTTTGTTTCCAGTATAACTAAGGCAAAACTGTATCTTTTGATAATCGTTAATGTTTAGCGTTTTAATCATTTCAATAAGAAATACTTTTTCAGCACGTGTGACAATTGTCTTTTTGATATTATCTTCAAAGGCTTTCATTGTTTTCAACTCAAAAATCTTCTTAATAATATCATTATCTACTATCTGCTGTTTTCTTCCTTCTGCATCAAAGTCTAACTGATTTCTTACATATTCATCTTCAATGATCCATGTTGCATGAGAACCGTATCCGTCAGTTCCGGTCAATAATTTATTACCACTCTGTCCCTGAGCAATAACTTCTTCTCTGGTTAGATAGACAATACCATTAGCGGGGACATTGATATCTCCGGTACTTGTTTTTCTAGCAGCACCGGTGAGCCACGGAGCTATGCTTCTAACTTTTATTTTTTCATCAAGTCTAATTTCTTTGGGTTCCATTATAATCTCCTTAACAATTAGTTTAAAATTTTCAATTATTTTTGATTGAACTCCACAGTTGAATGAGAGTATTGAGCCTATCTGATTTTGCAAATGTCCAATATCTCATACCGCTGTTTATATTAACTTTTGTAGAAATATATCTCTGGTCAAAACTTCTTAAAAAATATGCCATTTTCTTAGAATAACAATAGAATATATCACTCATATAATCACCAAGAGAGAGCATTACGCCCTCTCAAAATCCCTTTTGTTAATCTGCTAGATCATCAAGATTTGTATCATGGATCGTACCAACTTTGTACTCCTGTCCTGGAGCCACAATTGCACCAACTTCAAGATCAAATCGTGAGATTAGCTGTCCAGTTGTTACCTCGTTGCCACTGAAAGAAGTTAAGCCACCTCTTGTTACAGTATAAATAGGTGAAGCAGAACCAGCAGGTAATACAAAACCAAGTCCCGCAGGAAGCATAGTATTAAAGTTGTCACCTGTAGAGTTGATGCTTGTTAAATCATACGGATTTGGAATTTCTGACAAGATAGTACCGTTATACATTCCCATCAATCCGCTATCATGGATTTCTTTCATAATAGCTTCGGAAATTCCGTTTAC
This sequence comes from Lacrimispora sphenoides, assembly GCF_900105215.1. NCBI lineage: Bacteria > Bacillati > Bacillota > Clostridia > Lachnospirales > Lachnospiraceae > Lacrimispora > Lacrimispora sphenoides. The sequence continues at coordinate 3,269,376 of NZ_FOIP01000001.1, forward strand.
TGTAGGAGTTGTACCAACATAACCAGCCCAAGGATTAAACTGTGTAAGTAATGCATAGTCACCTGAAACAGTAGTCTTTCCGAAACGTCTAATCTTAGTGATTACATCGTCAACTCCTGTTTTTGTAAGACCCGCCCCCTCAAAGAAGTACTTGATTCCAGTAGCAGCCTTGATAGCGTCGTAAACAGTCTGAATAACGTATTTTGTGGCTTTATTTCTGATCTGTACTCTTACCTGATTCTGTAACTCGTTTTCATCAGACATGTCACCGAGAGTAGCCTTACGATAATCTACAGCATAACCGCCAGAAATAACAGTAGTTGCAATTGGAACTCTTTTCTTACGAATAACAGGGAAACCAACGTCCTGTCCAGCAGCTTGTTCTTTTGCTGGCAAATTAGCGTACTCTGTAATTTCTACTTCACAAGACTCATTGTATCCAAGCGGCTTATAGTTACCGTAAATACCAAGCAATTTAATTTCCTGAAGCAAAACAGGTTCGATAGCAAGTCTACGAATTGTATTCAGCTCAGAAATTGCAGTCGAATCACCATTAGTTGCCTTTGAATTTAATTCTTTAATATATTTCGCCGCAGCATCGGCCTTTTTACCATAAGAAGATAACTCTTTACCATTTACCATTGCGGAGAAAATTTCTACAACAGCAGACTTGCCATTTACCTTTCCGCTTGCGTACTCAGAATCTCTTCTTTCATTGTTTAATTCGATTGTATACATTATCTTTATTCCTCCTTAAAAGTCGATTACTCACCATCTGCCGGTACAACTACAGATGCGATAATTCCAAGTTTATTCCCAATGATTTCATCAACAACAAGATATAATCCAGTCGGAGATGCGGTAACAACAAGTTTTCCAGTTACATCAGAAGCCAATTTATTGCCCTTTGCATATGTAGAAGGAAGAGGAGAGCCATAAACCTCAATTTTCTTTCCTGTTGCCGCAACTTTCTTTAAATCAATTACTCTAACATGAGTGTTTTTTGCAATAGGATAAACATCCAAGTCGGCATTGTCACCCACCTCTACTTGCATAACTGCTTTGGTTGCATTTGCGGCAACAGCGAAAGATTCGTTAGCAACAGAACCAAAGTCGCCATTTGCAATTGCTGCGGATGTCACTGCATCTTCAAAAAAGTATTCCTTCTCAATCTGAGAGATTTTATTAAATTTAATCATGATTTTCCTCCTTGTTTTTCATTAAAAAATGTTAACATCTTCGTCTTCGTCGCCATCGGAATATGTACACACTTCTGAGAAAATATCTTCCGTAGTAGTTTCCTTCTTTGAGTTGATTTCAGATGTTTTAGACTGTTCCTTCTGGGCTGCTACAATGCCTACGCAAATCTTTGCTTTAATTACATCAATGTTGCCCTTATTCGGATCTTCATTAAAAGAATTAATTTCTGATTCTGCAAATTTCTTTTCCTCGTCGGTGTAAACAGAAATAGCCTCATTTAATTCAGCAATTCTTTTTTCTGCTTTTAACGTAGCCAGTTCTTTTTCAAGAATATCTCTCTCTGCCCAATATGTTTCGTGCTCTTTATTTAACGTGTCAAGTGCCGCCTGAACCTGCTCTACTGTGGCATTCAGTTCAACAATAGTATTTTCTTTTGAAATAACCAGTTCATTAAGTTCACTAATCTTTATTTCATATTCAGCAGTTTTGTTGTTTGTCTCAGAAATAGTATCTCTGATAACATTTTTAACTTCGTTCATATCAAATTCCATTAATTCTTGTTCCTCCTTATTTTTCTTTTCAGCCACTTCCAAAACAATTGCATCATCATCAGCTGGTGATACAGATAAAATTGCAGTACCAGATAATAAAAACTCCTTTGGTGTTCTGAATTTGTCAGTTGGTTTATCTTCTTCGTAGACGATCTTATTTTGATTAGTTTCTAACCCCATAACCTCAACCGACGAATCTACTTTGTCAATGGCGTAATTCTGTCTAACCCATTTCACGAAATTAGGATATCTTGAATGGAAAAGAAATCCTTCTCCTGCCAAGACTTTAATTGTTCCTTCCCCGTCTGAAATTTCTTCAATAGAATACTTTTCAATTGATCCGACAACTTCGCTATTCTCAAAAACTGGTTCTTTTGACCCATCTTCATTAACCAAGTCATTGGTATAACCATGCCCAAGAGGAGCAGTTTTTGTATCATCGCAAAACTCACTACAAATTGGTATAGAACCAGAGTTATTGGCCGCATTTAGTACATATTCTTCATTCCAATGAATTCCATTTTTGTTTGTATCAGTGGCGTTCTCGTGAATTTTTAGAAGTGCAATTTTGATAGGTACTTTTCCGCCCCTAACGGCACGTTTTGAAAGTTCGAGGATATTATTTTGATACATAGTCAATCCTCCTTAAATTTTTGTATAATAAAAAGACGGTCAATGACCGCCTTAAAATTATTTGTTGTCGCTAGGACTTGGCATCGCATTACCATTATTCGATTTACTTATTAGTGTACTTTGATTGGTAGGGTTTTCAGATTCTGGTCTACCTGCCGTATTCGTCTTTTCGTTAGCCGTAAAAGATGTCATGTGTACCGGATATTTATGCTCAATATCTTCATCAAGTTCAGTATCCATAAGCTCAAAATATGCCTCTGAATTAATACCAGTACTTGCAATCCATGCGGTTAAAGACCCTTTCCCTTGCAAATACAAGTCTTTCATTTGTTGAGTGAATTCTTTTCTCGTGATGATACTACATGGTAGGTAATACAAACTGACAATATTACTTGAATCTTTTATAATATTCTGATTTATCACCTTCACAAATTCTTCTGTAATTGGCTCCATCCACATAAAGATTTCAGATAGTAGTAGCTGAAGATTATTCTGTTGAGAAGCAAAGTTTCCAGATCCGGTTCCAGATACCAAATTTGCCATGAATCCCAAATCCACGCCAATCTGGTCATTAATATACGAACTGTTCTTTTCGTCAAGCAACGATACATCTGCTTTGATTTGATCTATCTTAGTACCTGCAGATACCGTGAAGAAACTTGTTGAATTGCGATTGTTTTTTGTTAATACTGCTTGTTTTACCTTGTCGTGCTGATCTGTTTGCTGAGCCTTTGTTAACGCGCAAGAGCCTGGATCTTTACCTTGTGGTAATGTCTGATAAATAATTCTGTTATTAATTTCATCAAGCGTTCCACGGGCGGTATCCTGAAAATAAGATGAGTAAAGAATATTTTTTATTGCAGCGAGGCATAGTGGTCTACCCCATGCTTCTTCTAATTTACTTCGTATTTTAGATACAATGGTTTTTGAATTATCAAGAATAATCCAGTTGTTCATGGTGGATTCAGGTTTATTAAAGTTTGTCCAACCCTCGCGTATTTCCTGTGGATAAAGCCGCAATTTTCTTTCCAGTTCATTTCCATCAAGACCTTCAAAGTACCTCAAATTAAAAGCAAGTACATAAGATGAATTTTTTCTACCCACAATCTTTGTGTAATTAGTTGGTAATGGGATAACAGACATATTTATACCTAACTCATTTATTTCAAGTATATTTTCTACATCATAGTCGCTCATAGTCTTCTTATTATCATTTGTACTATTAGTAAAAGCACAATAATAAAAAGACACCCCATCAATCATTGATTTATACAGGGCATCTCTCATAATTTCCTTATGATGAAAACTTCTTAATGCTGACTCCATCAGTCTTTTATTGGTTTGTCTTTTTGATTTGCTTTTACCCCTTGGTATAACTACACTATCTAGTGTTGGGAGAGCTGTGCAATAGTCGATACACTGAGTAAGCAGTCCGTTAGATGAATAGAGTTGATTAGACAGTTTCCTTAACTGCTCGTTATGTATCATTGGACTTTTTATCATTGCGGATATTTCTTTTGGCTCATATATTTCAAAAATATCAAGACCAAATATATATTCGGATACTCCACGTGATGAAAAACTATTAAATTCGTGATTATTGTTGGTGACAGGAGAGGAGATTTCCCCATTGTCTATAGGCTGTGTTTTTCGTGGACGACCCCTACCACGCTTGATTTCTTCTGCCATTTTTCACCTCCATTCTCTAATTGATTAGTGTGGCGTATTCATAATCTGAATTATCAGATAATAAATCTTGCTCCAACAGCCCAATAAAGTAACTATTATAAGCTAAACTTACATATCTATCCTTTGTATTACTACCAGTTTCGTATAGTGAAATTACACCAGTCTGTTCATTTCTTGTGTATTCCAAGGATATCATTTCATTCAATAACGCCTGTGTTTCCAAAAATGGCCTTTCATAAAATAGCATGATATCTGGATCGGTTGCGAGAGAATATTCTTGGATATTATTTTGCAAAATATCCTGCGCAGAATCTAAATTAACTAATAAATCTATCATCTTAGAATCTAAAACCCCGCGTAATGCAATAGCAATATCATTATTCAGCTTTTGACTTGCGTTTATAGCAAATACATTTTCATCAGCTCCAGCAACATTTACTCTATTGGCAATAACTTCATCATTCATACATCTCCAAGCAGGATATTCACAATCTCTATCTTCGTCGTAAAGTACCTTTGCCAATCTATCATATGTTAATATTCCACCATTTCTAGTATCAAGAACAATATAGTCAGCTTCAAAATCGTAGAATAATTGCTTTATTCTTATAGCCTGTTTATCAACATCACTACCAGGATTTGCTTCAATATATGAGAGAATGCGTCTATACCCATTTTTTACTTCAATCTTCTTCCCATCTACATTACTAGATTCATACGTCACACTTTCAGGTAGAGCACGTATGCAAGTAAAACATGAATTATCATTTTTATTTGAACGTTCTATAAAAGCCATATCGCAAGCAAGCACTCTGACTTCGCCGATCTGTTTAGGAATAGCATAGGGATTTTTATGTTTATTTCTTACATCATCTAACTTTCTTGGATAGAATGCCTTTTTATTAACCTGATTTTGAGTCAGCAACCCGTATGTAAAATAAGCATTAGCATTTTCTCTTAACATTTCATTCTCGTATTCTTCTCTCCAAGTTATCGGATCTGTGGTTCTCTTTGCGTCTACGAGGTTAGACATGGTTTTTATCTCGTGTTTTAAGGCAATGGAATAATCGGTGGCTAAAATACACGATGTTCCATCTCCGTATTTACTTTTAACCGTATCTTTAAGCAATTTTCCCATCCAATGGCTAGTTGGTGCGGCTGAGCTTATGTATATATTTACTGCCTCTTCTGAAAACTCTTTATTTTCGCGATATTTTACACCATACTGTTCACATTCTTCGTTGGTACGATATTGCGCTGGACGGGTCATCTGGAATGGTTTAAGAACTTTATCTACAATATATTTTTTGATTCTTTTAAATTCTTCAAAGATTAGAATAGTGGATCTATATCCAAGAGCATCTTCACTTGCGACCACTACTACAATAGAACTACCATTATGAAAAGTAACTTCAATATCGTTTGCGTTTGTAGTAATTTTCTTAATCTCGCGTCGTAAATTCTCTGATTTGGGCATTAGTTCTTTTTGTATTTTTTCCTTTACGATCAAAGCAGCCTGTTTCTTTGTTCCACTGGCTACGACAACCTTGGTGTTTGGATAAAGAATACATTTGGCGCATGAAAAAATAGCAATCACAAATGATTTTGCGGAGGCTCGTCCAGCAATAATGACCACGCTAATATAGGCATTTAATATGTAGAGCCATATAATTTGATACCAATGAAGGGTAATGCCTAAATAGTGTTCAACAAATACGGGGATATTTCTGCGGTAAAAAGTGATCCAATCCAATATCCTTACATAATTTTCTTTATTGGATAGCCAAGAAGATTGAGAGAATTTTTTGTAGACAATTTTCTGATAGGCATCAAGCACATCATTCACCGTCCTTTATTTCTGTATCTTCATCATTTATCCAATAATCCGCATCTTTTTCCTTTGTACCAAATATCAAATTCTTTAAAGGTCTAAACATAAATCGCTCTATGTATTCTATAATTCCAAAGAAATCATGGTACTTCTTCTTATCTTGGTAATATTCAGCAGGAGAATACTTTTCGATATCCATTATCCATTTTCCAAAACTATCATTAGTTACATCCGCATCATCCGCTTTTAGACCAGCTGCTTCAAATAATGATTTGTATGAATTTGATAATGTTCCTATATCTTTTCCATTTTGAATATTTATTTGCATCTGATATTCCAACAGGCAAAGGTTTTTCATCATTTTTTGCTTTTTGACATCTGGTTTTCCCTCACATAACTTAAGCAATTCATCATAATATCCCTGTAGAGCTTGTAATGCCTGTGCTTCATAGCCAGCTCCCCAGAATTTGATCATTTTTGGAGTGATTTTGTAATCCGCAATGTCATCAATGTCTTCAGATGTATTTACAGTCCTATTTTGACGATTATCAAAATTGAATTTCAAAGAGTCTATAAAAGTTTTTCTTCCAGCGACATTAAGATTTTTCTTTGCTGCATAGTGTGAAATTCTACTTCGATCAGATGAAATTTCACGCGCCTGCTTTAAAACCTCTATGTCGTATACCCAGTCAACTTGACATGTAAAATGTTCAATAGCATGTTCTTCATTCCCACTATACAAAGCGGTTAATAGTGTTACATACTTATCTGTACATTCTTTACACCATGGCAAATATCCATCGTTCGCCTGGAATAGTGGGCTGTTTGATTTTTGAAAATTATTTTTCTGTGCAATATACCCCCGCCCACAGCATGAACATTTGTATTTATGTTTTTCTGAATCATATTGTTGTGGAGATCTTGGAATCTTAAATTCAACACTTGTATCAATTACTTTTGGTGAGTTCATTGACTCACGGACAATATCTTCTTTGGTTCTTCCTACAGTAGCCAAAGTCTCACCTCCATTCTTTGCAAATAAAAAGAGCCATCATTGGCTCAAAATTCAAATAAAATCGCTATTCAATAGCAAATAGAAGAGTAGATTGTAACATCTACACTTCCTAAATTACTGCTGTGCTTTTCTCTTAGCACACTCTTCTTTGAAAGATGTTCCAGGGAAGGTATTCCAACCACGAGCTGCACAATATGGGCAATCATCGGGATGAGACTTGCCAGTTGCCGGGCCATATTCAGCCATATGAGCCTTATATTCGGCCTCCTCTGCTGGACTTACAAATTCAATTACTTCTTTTTCATAATTTGGAATCATGTGTTTAATTTCCTTTCGTGTTTTTATTTATACATAAAATTATGTATATTTCTAATTAATCCAACTTCTCCAAAAGTCCTTCTATAGTTACCGTTTCACCAATAGATACACATGTATCTTGACGAGTTTCAAGAACTTCTTTCAGAATGGAGATTTCGTCATCAGTAAGGTTGATTGTCTTCGTTATAATATCAAACATTCATATCACCCCTTACTTTACGGCATCTTTTAATGCTTTGCCGGCTTTAAATTTAGGCACTTTTGATGCTTCGATGTGAAGTTTTTCGCCAGTCTTTGGATTTCGTCCTTCTCTGGCAGCTCTTTCGGTTACTTCAAATGTGCCAAATCCAACCAACTGAACCTTTTCACCCTTTACTAATTTCTCAGTTACAACCTCTGTAAGTGCTTTTAAAAATGCTTCTGTATCTTTTACCTGTAAACCTGTTTTGTTTACGATAGAAGTAATTAATTCTGGTTTATTCATATATAAAAATCTCCTTATATTTAAAATAATAAAAGAGGGCAGTAAACACCCTCGGTTTGACCGCACAGCAGTCATTCGCCATTTATTATGTTGGCAACACTTAATATGACTTTTCTGCTACTGCTAGAATGGCATTTGCAATTCTAATTGCTTCACAATCTCCTAAATCATGAAGAATAGACTCTGAAACTTTCAATGGAAAATATTTTATATATTCGCGATCATCTTCCGACACAATATTTCCGCTGGCAATCTCCTGAAATTTTGTTAAAGTATCGATTGTTTTAAAGTCGTTCATAAATACACCTCTTCTCAGTTAAAGCAATAAAAAAGAACCGCCACAAGCGATTCACCATCAAATGTATGTTTAGTTTAAAATGATATTGTAGGTTGCTTCACGACCATCTTCCTGATTAAACAACATTAATGTCTGACCAGCAGAAGAGTAGAGTCTTTTTTCATTTGCATAAGATTCAGAACCACACAGAGAACGTACTATCACACTTTCAATGCCTAATCGTTCAAATTCCTCTAGATGATGCTTGTCCCCCATGACGGTTAAATCAATCGTTTCTCCAAATTTCTTTGTGAATATAGTATTCATAGTGACACCAAAATCCTTGAAGTTCTCTAAGTCTCCATGAGTACAAACAATATTTACGCCACATACGTTTAACTTTATAAATTCATACCAATCAGCGGGAACTATGGTAACGTCATTACGCTCTCTCAGCCTTTCTTTTAACCACCAGGGTACAAGACGTTCCATATTGTCAGAATGCTTACTATCTTTTTTATTCTGGATAGTTCTCATGTGATTGCCATATGTGGAGTATACAGAAGTTTCAGTAACGCAATCAGCTAATGCAGATATAATTTCTGCCATTCGTTCAGTTACGTGCATTAGCTGCATACATGTCTCTTCTTCCGAATCTACTCTACACCCAGTGTGAATGCTCCCATGGCAAAGGTCCCCTAGGATTACCAAATGTAACTTATAGACACCATTCTCTATTAAATGTTGTTTTGTTTTATCAATAAGTTTCTCTAATCTGTTTTCGCAAATATCAATGTTGTATGTATTCCAGATATTATCCGTTACTAGTCCGTAATGTAAATCAGAAATATAAATAACGGCTTCTCTGCCAGAAGAGAAACAGATTTCTTTATTAACTTTTAGCGGTTTCAATTTGTTTAGATCTTTAGCAACCTCTAGCATTTCGGTACACAAGTGATCAAATCTGCTTTCAAGTGTTAAATCCCGATTTTTTAATCGTCTCTGATCAGACACCTGCTTCTTAATCTTATACAATTCATCAAGCTGAACTTGCACTTCTTTACTGTATTGCTCATCTATCATTTTTGAAAATACTTCATCATAAAAAGCTTTTGCCATCTGGAATTTCTTACGATATGCTGATTCTGTCCACGTTTCAGTTTCATCTCTTAACTCTTTATTGAACAATTCTGTCAAATTGGGCCATGTGATGTCAAGCGTACCGGAATCTTTGGCAGAGCCTAAACGCCATATGTATTGTAATTCAGTCTCATCAACAGCTTTCTTTAAATCAACGATATTATTCACCGCCTTACCAATTATTCTGCATCGAACATTGTAGAAGAGAGTGGCAATGCTCCTCCGAGTTTGCAATCAACTAACTGATCCTTATATTCCATAAACATATCTTTTACGCTAATAGGCTCCCCAAATTCCTCGTGGCTCAAATACAGTTCACCATCAATTTCTTCAACCTTTGCGCCTACAATATTGTAGATACTTTGTTTTGTATTATCTAATTTTGCCATATTATATTTCCCTCCAAATTAATAAGACTTCTTGTGCGGATTGAAATATCTCTGGTGAGATTTTCTTTTCCTGACTTCAAGAAGTTGTTCTACTTTTACTTTATATTTTTCATTTACGGTTAATTTTGCAATGCATGACAAGTAGTAATTACCCACTCTACGAGGTATTTTTTCATCTACCACATTGTCAATTAATCTTTTGGCAGCGTAATAGTTTTTGAAATGTATGTGAGATTCATTATCATCGCTTCTACACACTCTAAAGCCTGTTTCTGTGCGTTGTATTATGAAACCACGGTATTCTTCACCCATACCATTTAGTCGCCACGAATGGCTTTTAACGCTTCCAAGATAGCTACTTTAGGAGCAGCATAATAGCTTCTGTGACGCTTGTTTGCAGAATGACATAAGTCTGCTTCGTAATAGTTTTTGTGGTCAGAATATCTGAAACCTTGAGATTCTAACAACTTAGCTTCCTTCTTACTTATTGGTAAAATTATATTTCACTCGCTTTCGTTTTAAATTTCTCCGGAGAGGAGAGTAGCACTAGAATGAGGTGTCGATCCCCATGCTGATAAACACACACTGCTTTCAAGGCTGGTTTCGGAGCCGTCCGAATTATTCTAGCAAAGTTTCCTTATAAACGCCAAGCGTCGATAGTTGGTGGTACCCACCGCTATTTTAGCACGCTCATAATCTTCCAGGATTATAATTCAAGTACTTGGTTTCGCTGTGCAAACTCACAAGGTTTCGTACCACTTGAATCAAAAGATTTTGTATGGAATCATGCACACTAAATTATATCCATACCATATTGACGATTGAAATATCCATTGGTCGGATGAATATTTGGTTTGATGTTCCTCACTTTGTATGTCCGCGGAGACACACTGTGTTTGTCACATGTTTGAGTTTTGCACTGTTTCTATAGTGAAGTATACTAAACTCCACTACTCCTGTCTTCATGTATAGAAGACAATCGGAATTGTAAGATTCGAACCCACGACTAACCGGATATAAGCCGGGTACTCTAACCTGACTGAGTTAAATTCCGTAATTTTTAATCAATGCCTCCATGAAATGTTCTATTCTGGTAGACTACAGCTCGTAAAACTGCAATTTTTAATGACACTTATTGCGGTCAATCGTTACAACTTTTGTTATTCATACTAAATTCCACGCCAAGCACTACTTTAAAGTATGAAAAGTGGGTTTTGTTGAACCACTATAATAAATAACCCAAGCAAACGGGTATTTTCTAAGTATTGGTTTAGGATTTTCCTTTCCGCTGGCACAGGTTTAAAGTCTCTGTACCGACTTATTTCGAGGAGGTGTCGTTAACCAACTTGCCGAATGTAAGTCAATCAACGACTTTATGAGAATAAGTTGAATTATGAGCTATTCTTATTTATTTTTTGATTTTCTTTTCTCTCTTACCTAGGGTTCCCTTATAATTTTTCTTTGAAATTAATGGAAGTTTCCCATACCTCTTACGGAAGAGTTCCGCGAAAAAATGATAGGTTAAAATTGAAAAAAGTAACTTTTCATCTCAACAATGCCTTATCTACAAGCCTTTTGATACTTGCATCCATTTTTAATTCTATTTTTAATTCCGGTTGCAATTTTAAAAGTAGGATAAATACATTTTTCTAAATTTAATTCTGGATTTCCAAATAAGTTTTTGCCCTGCATAGGTTTTCGTTCAACCAAAGTAAATCTTCCAAGCTTGGGAATTTCAACTTCTTCTCCGCAGATGAGTTTCTCTGCTGTCAAACTAGAAGAAGTATTAAAAACTTCTTCTACAGCATAATCAGATAACATGCACCTCTTTGCAACTTCTTTCACAAATTCGCTTTTATTCAAATAATTTACCTCCGTATCTTTTAAATTTTATATTAAAGATATCAATATCTCCCTCGTTTGATTCTTCTATGTATGTATTTGATGGTGTTAGTTCATACATTATTTCTGTCAAGACATCGTTCTCATAGTTAAATAGTGCATAAAATAATAACTTCGAAATATGTGAATACTTTTTCATGTCTACATATTCTATCAAGGATAGCATCGTATGTTTGTTAATTTTCAATTTACTGATATCGTATACTAATGATTCCCTATATCGATCAGTTAATAGAAACTTTTCAGATGGAGCATAGTATTCTTTCGACCATATAGCATTAATTGAAGAATTAGTAGACTCGCACATTTTCACAATTTTATTGAGCTGTTTTTTGTTTACTGAATTTTGACTGAAATCACCAAACCTAAAACACGATGATAATGGAGTAAAATCGCTTCCTTTTGTTTTATCTGAACGATATCTATTAACTTCTTTCAATAAATAATCCATTGCTGTTTGGTGATAGTTATATTTCTTTTTATCAGGATTCCGATATCCCTTGGTCTGAGCTATAAACCCTATAAAAGCTGGTTTTATTGCTTTGTTATTAAATGTACGTCTATCCCACTTGTCTTTTATCGTCTTAAGTTCTCTTACAGAAGAAATATCAAATTCCTTTTTCGCTTTATCAATTTCAATACATGACAATACATTTAGAATACAGATATCGTGATATATCTCTTCAATGTCTTTATAGCATTCGGCTAAAGATTTTCTGGATCTATTTATGTAATCCCACATCAAAGTATTTAATTCCTGGGATAAATTGACTATCTCACCGATTTTGTTTTCGCTTGTTTTGTAATCCAAGTCCGCCTTATCTGCATTTGTGTAGTGTCTTTGAGATTTCTTGGCGGTGACACGATTGGCTGGAACCTTGAAAAAATCGTAATTCTTTAAGGCAGCATCAATTAATATCTCATTGTCGGTTATTATCATCTGATCGGAATCGAAGTCAGCTCCGCTTAATCGTTCTAAGATATTTTCTCCGATAGAGTTAATACAAACAATTTCATCTGTTAAATTAAAGTATTTATCAATTAGATCATGCTGCATGTTGGTTGATACCAAAATATTCGATGTTGATATATGTGGGCTACGGCAACCTAAGACTTTTTTACCATACTTATATCGAGTGGTATGGATATGTCCAGATGGGAGAGATGTAGTTCCGTCAAATTTCCCGATACTATGGAGCAACATTTCAAATGGATTTCCAAATAATACAGAATAATTACCATCAATTAAAATATGGCCTTTTTTAATATTTTTTAAGTAAGCTTTGCATGTTTCCTTTTTAAAATCATAATAATATTTAGTGTCATAAAATGTATCTGAAAGATTCATCATAGTGTAAATAATATCATTCTTATCTTTAAATACATTGCTCAATTCTTCTCCATCGTCTACCGCACACTTAACATGATATTTTAAAACATCACTATCTGTATTTAACAGATTTACATATTCCAGAGACGGCTTTAGCAGCGTATGCACCTCATCTGATGATAGCTGTAGTGTATTTAATAACTGGTAATGAGTTTGAACCATCCTGCCATCAAAGAAGTGTGTCTTTTTTTCATGCTTTACTATGCTAAATGTAGAGTCTATATTATTAAGCCATTGCTCGATAGGAGCAAATTTTATGTATTTTATGCTATTTGGAGTTGTAATAAGTTTTATGTCGCGAATATCTCTTGCAAGTGTAATACTATCTTTATGTAGTTGCGAAATATTGGTAATGTTATTATCTTCAAACCATTTTTGTATATTTGTATTAAAACAGCATGATTTAAAAAATCTATTTCTCAAAAGAACCATTCCATATTTTGAATAGTCACCAAGAAGACTGATATCTATCAAAGACTGTCCATCGAATATTGAGTTGGATATCTCAACACTACCTTCTTGCACCGATATCTTCTTTTCATCGTCCATTTCTACGATAATAGAATCTTCAGAAAATACGCTATCGTAATCTGGGATTATTAATATATTTTTATGATCTATCGTGAGTAAGTCTATAGCACTGCTTGTTGGCAATGATATATAAGACTCGAAGGCGGCTAAATCAATCAAATCTCCTTCATTAATATCAAGTCCACATAGATCCCATTCGTGAATGTCTGCGTATAGTCTTTCGTCTACAAATAGACACTTTCCGACTCTCGATGATCCAGATGTCCTTTTTAAACGAATATAATGTGTGCCATTACAATTAAATCCATTTTCATATAGGTAATCTCTTAGTTCTTTTTTTGTATATGAGACTTGCACTGTTTTGACGGTATATACTTGATTTCCATACCTATCTTCTTCAAAATTAAAACCATCTGGTAGCTCGAAACGGGTGATTTCTCTGGTGGGAGTGAGAGCTACAACTCCTACTATAACGCCATCATCTAAGGCTATATTGTCTGTAAAATGAAGATCGTCTAGTAAATATCCATCCATAACATATGTATTGGCTTTGACCTTATTAAAATCTTTGCTACTATACTTAAAAGTTACATTTATAATTTTATCAGTAAATTCTTTCCCATTGTGTGTAAAAGTGAATGTATCGCTTTTATCGTAAATGCGACTTACAATCTCTCTTATTTTTTCACTATCAAGGCTAAAATCCAGTGAGTTAATAAACCGATTGAAATTCACATCACCCTTCTTTGTCAATAATCTATAGCCTATTTTATTTTTCTTTTCGTCTAAAAAATTGTTTGCAAGGAACAAATCCTTCGCATCAACGCTTGGTATATAAATACAATTTCTTTTTGACTGCAATATTATTCCTCCATTAATCTAATGTCTCCATTTATGCCATATGCTAATTCGTTCATCGACTTAAGTAAAATGTCTTTAAAATATTTTTCATCAGCGTCAACTGGCACTCCATTTGGAGCAAAGTTTATTAAATATGTATTGTCTAATAAAAACAAACGCTTACAAAATAATGTATCACCTTCAATTTTCCAGCATTTATTTTTACATGAGTTAACCATATCGCATAAATAGCTAACGATTTTTTCAATACGATATATATATTTTATTTTGTTACAAAATCTTTCAGAGATTATTTCATCCAGTTTGTTGAAATCATGATTAGCATCGTAATCATATGTTTCCATTTCTAAATAATCATATAATAGCCAAATTTTTCTAAAATCAGACGATACTCTTATTTTTATACTGTCGTTATTCGTGCACATTGCTTCCAACTTGCTTATAGCTTTTCGATATCCAGAATTGTTCATCAGTGCTGTTTTTATCTGCTCATTTTTAAAATTCAGAAATGCGGCACTTTTGTATTCTTCATAATATCTTTCTATCACGGCTGAATTTATATGACATAACTGCAACTCAACTCGTCCAATTTCTTCTTTTATGTAAGGGCTGTGTATGTAGTCATGAAAAGTAATATTAAAGATCAATTCACTAAAAGGATAATTACTTACAGACCAATGGCTTCGTGGTGCTATTAACTTAATATATTCAAAGTTACTAATAGTTTCCAATGCTCTTATCTTTTTTGATGAAGCTTCGGTCTTGCATTTTAGTAAATCAATAGCATTTTGAAAGTCCTTTTTAATAAGTAACCCCTGTTCCACTTTAATTCTATAAAAAACTCTTTCAAAACAAGTATAGTCTAGATATTTTATAGCACTTTTGAAATTCACCTCATATATTAAAGGCGATACATGGGAGCAAGACACTTCGATACCGGGAATGTCGTCGTTATCATTTTGTAAGAGCGTTAAAATGTCAAAAAATTGCTTATTTATAATTTCCTTAAACTGATCTTTAAAAGATGTGCATGTCTTGTTTTTTAGATTTTTATAGCACCATACCTGGTCAGCATAGTCCATTGAATTAAAAGCAGACACTACATCGTTTTCAGAGACATTATCGCTTTTATATTGACACAATACATTCCAGAACCAATCCAATTTTTCCCATTGCATCTTATAATTTAGTTTATCTTGTCGCTTCCATTCTAGCTTTCGCCTTGCAATGGTACTGTCATAATCATTTTTCGTGTATGACTTTATAAAACACTCCCCATCTGAATAAATCACTTTAAATTCAGGGATATCATTGTTGTGCTTTTGATTTATAAATTCTCTTGCGTTGATTTCAATCACATCGTTACCCAGTTCATCCCAAACAGGAATGTAGTGAGCTGACTTTTTGTTGGAATATGCTATTTCAACAAAAAATGTTTTCCCATCTTTAGTTTCCACAATGATGTCTGGTCGGTAATCTCCAAATGAAGTATGTAATGTTTTTTCAGTTTCAATACCTGATACTGTAAAGGTGTCACCATCAACTATAAAAACGCTACTATTTTCAAATAGCCATGTTTTACAAATATAGTGAACAAAGCTTTCTTCTGAACACCCTCCAGATTCATGATAGAAATGCGGCTGAACAAGATATTCGTTTTCTTTTTTGTACGCCCTTGGTTTTACAACGCCTTTGCAACAGGGGCAGTAGTAAATTCTGTCGTCTCTAACATCATTAATATGTACATAGTTTGCAGTATCATCTTTGTTATCTAAAGCAACGATAAGCTGTGGCAGATCGTTATAGTTGTTTTTCAAATAATCCCTCCCTTTGTAACTCTACGCAATTTCTTTCATCCACTCTATAGTCAGAGCAATACCATTATCTAGTTCCTTTATGTATCTATCTAAAAATCTTGTTTCAATCATTCTATTGACAAGCCTATCTACATCGTAGCTAATTGTGACATCACGGCTTGCAATTTCCTGAGTAGAAACCGGCCATCTAAATTCCTGATGCGCTTGGTATGGAGTGTCAGCATATTCCCGAAGTTCTACTTCAATTCTATATTTGCTTTTATCAGTATCAGATGATCTATAGATTACAATAATGTCACACAATATATTCCCATTAGAATCCCGATACTTGTATGTATTTAAGTATGATTTTATTACGTCACTCATTTTATGATTCTCCTCGCAATTATCATTATTTGTTATTTTGCTGACAAGTACCAAATGCCGTCTTGTCTATCTAAAACAATATTAAATCCGTAAATCCTTATTAGTTCATGAAGCTGTTCCTCCGTAAACAAATATCCTATTGACCCATTATGTAAATTCCATAAGCATTCATTAACAACATCATTAGCGTAGAGATTCAATTTTGTACACTTTGATCCATTTGAATTTAAGACAATAAACGTCTTTAAATATTCAAGATAGTCTACACATGGTTTTCTTGCCTCCTTCATAGAAATTACATATCTATTTATTCCCTTACCGGTAGTACGATGACTCACCGGATTTCTAAAAAACTCATCTAATCCTTTTCTGCTGTTAATCTCCAATACCTAATTCTCCTTTTACTTTCTATTATTTTTACGATAGTATTCATAGTCATTCCTTCCTTTCCAAAAAGTCATAATTATCAAATACTGATAAGTCCTTGATCTTGTTTAAATAATCTTCATAACCTTCTTTATCGTATAGTGCTTCATATTTTTTATTATTCTGTTTAACATAATTGTAAATCTTGACGATTTCTTCGTCAGGGTATTTAGTTCCTTTACAGAGCCAATAGTACTTTTGGGCTAGTTTACGGTTATCATTAGCTTCTAATTTCTTTTCTTTAACCTGCCTATGACCGTTTTTATAAAGCATATAATCTTTGGAATATTTTTTAATGTAGTCTTTATCCATATACCTGCCGTAAACATTTGGCAACTGCGATATTTCTCCTTTATCATTTATCACGAAATCATCAGCGCGACTTACGTAAATTACGCATAAGTCTTCCAAAATAGTGTTATATCTCATAATTGTTCTGGTTGATAATCCGCTAATAGTAGATAGATAATCCTGAGTCTGATGACCAACCACGTTACACTTAGATTCCCCACTTTCTAGGAATATGGTTATTTTGCTATTTATTGAATCCATTAAATATATGTAATATCTGAATACCTGCAATTTATTTTTGTACTGTGATTCCATGATCTTACGCATTTCACTAATTTTCAAAACTGTATATTTTTCATTGGTTGTATTTACGTTTAGAGAGTCGCAGTTAAGAATATATGAATCTTTAGATATTTTTTCTCCAATCACATACTTATTTTCTAACAGCGAATTTGCAGCCATATATATCTTTTTTCGAATTTTCAGTCCTACTTGGTTATCATGATATATTGCAAATAGGAGAGAATCGATGCTGATATAGTAATGCTCCATTTCAGCTATTGGCATTAATATCTTCAGATAACAATAAACAAGTATTTCATAATCAGTTACAGTTGGAGAACGAGATAATTTCTCCGGTAAAAATATCTTAATAAGCAGCTCCTTTCTTTCACCATAGTGACAGCTAGGTACCTCACGACTATACCATCGTGTAGAGTGTAGGGTATGGTTTCAGGTACCCAGTTGTCAGTCAATAACAATATATAATAATAACAATATATAACTATTTAACATTCACTCTATTGCATAGAGTTGAATCGAGGATTCTTTTTCTCTGGTACTACATTTCTGGTAAGTACCATCTCTACTGTAATAATTCTGCATATGTAAATTTATCCCTTATATAAATTTCACTTCTACAGTTTTGTATCCCATCATCTTGGCAATCAGATATGTAATGTAGCCATCTGTTAGAGTATTCTTCTTGTCAACAACGATAGGAGATAAGAAGTCACCGGTACGAATGTAATATGTATACTTTGCTGCTAGGTTATCTACTCTAGGTGGGTGAGATAACATTTCTGGTGGAATAGTGATCTTGGATAGAGGTATTGCTTTTTTCTGTAAGGTCTGTAATTTCAAATTACTTCTGATATGTAACAGGTTAGTGAATCTAATAATCTTCATTTAAATCCTCCTTGTAGTGTGATTATGGTTTTCTTTATTTGCTTGTATGAATCATAACACTTACGGATTATGATGTCAATAGTTTTCTTTATTTATTTGTAATTATATTTTCAAACAATTGGTTAGGTAAAATTATAAGATGTGAAAATGGTGAGTTCGGCAGATAGGATTATTTTTTGCATTATATAGGAAACAAATGCTTATCCTGTAATGGTTTGTTGGGTGTGGGAGTAGTAAGAGAGTAGTGATCGGAGATATGGGTTTTGTGAAAATAGGGGTGAGTTCGTAAAGATGCTTATTTTATAAGGGTTTGCTTGACTTCAGAGAGGGGAAAGTGCTGATTTTGAATTGTCTGTAAATTCAATTTGGCCTTATTTTATATGTATTCCTTCGAACTCACTAACGAACTCATTTTGTGTGATTTTGGAAATTGTATAGACAATTAGATAGTGTACAGGGTGGTAATGTAGTTGAGACATGAAATTATGATGATTTTATTGTATCTGATAATTTGATTAATTGTAGTTGTAATATGTGGGGATTTTATGATAAAAGAGGTTGAAATTTCAACTTGATGTGTGAGTAGAACTGATATGCGGTATTCCGACACGTAAAAACAGTCTCAAAATGTAAATATACCCCGGTCATGGGTAATGAAATAATATACAACAAATAGGCATGTTAACCTATGCGTAATAGGGCATAATTACATGTTCAATGTATACCACTATATATGTCTGCGTTAAACTCTTGTTTAGTGCAATGATAGTAAAAATAGTGCATAGTTTGCAATGGTTAAATATATGCATATTGTACAAGCGAATGATATGATTATAGAATTGTAGCTAATTGTATGAATGAAATTGATATTGACAGATAATTATGATGGCGCAATGATGGATAAATGAATTACTGTAGCAGGTAAAGGGGCGGTGGTTACGATGCCTTTATGCGACCAGGTATCGTCAAGTCTGATATAGCTAGTAAGTTTGGCAAGGTTCGTTGTAATTAAATACTACAAGTGTAATATTAACAATAATATAAAAAGATACTAACTATAATTTATATACTAACTTACTATAATATACTTAGTATCATATCAACCCTAACATCTTTGTTTCATGGTATATAAACAATACTAACTGCATAAAAGATAGTAAGTGTAAAAAAGATAATAACTATATAAAATATACTTAGTATAAAAAAGATACCATTGTGTCATATCAAGGTTTCTTAGAATTTACATGATTATACCTTATTCATTTTACCACTCGGCCATCATATTATCATACACTCCACAACACATTTAAACGCTTAATTTCTCATCGTAATCGCATACCCTTACACTTTATCATTCATGCCATTACAAGCTGTATATGAGCCAAATAACAACACGTACAATCAATGCAACACCATCATATCCCATCAATAATTAATCTATATCAATCAGTCATATTCCGACACATTCCATCATACCATATCAATATCAGCGACATGATATCCAATAGTAACCAAAAAATATACAGTTTATTCCATATTTCTTACTTGACAAAGTCGAACATACATACTATTATTGAACTCACAGACAAAGAACATACGTACTAGTGTTATGGCTTTTACATAATTACGTCATCGTCATCAAGATTAAGAAAGTCTTTTACTATGCCATCAATATCTTTGTTGCTGTTATCATGTGGTACATCAATCATATGATCCGTGTCTTTGTTTCGCTCTCTAATAACAAGGTCACATTTATAGTTGATTGCAGCACAAAGCAATTGTACATCGGTTACAGTAAGTTCTTTCTTCTTAAATACATTTTGTAGTTGTTGGGGGCTTATTCCCATCATTCTAGCTACATGAGCGTTACTAATGCCATTTGTTAATAGGTACATGCGATAATCAATTATGAATTGTCCACTACTTATAAATTGCAACATACTTTTACCTCCGTTATAGCGGTATATTATTATATCAAATTTATTTATATTTATCATTATATATGTTTACCTAAAATAATGCAAACTTTTGTACAATGCCACGACATAAAATTATTTAATAAAAATGTAAATAAAACTATTTACAAACATAAAGCAATGTGATATACTTGTATCAAGTTAAGAGAAATAAGAGAAATAATGAAAGCGAGATAATCACCTATGAAACATATTATCACATACTACAAAAACGAAAAGGCAGTTAAAACTTTAAATTATGAATGCAATCCAAACGCCACAAAATCTGAGATTAGCAGCAAATGTCTTCAGTTTGCAAAACAGAATAAGCCAGCAAATTATGATTATTACGAGATAGCACAAGTCTAAACGACAAGCGTTCCGTCGGGTGCAATTCCTGACTAGGCTCTCAACAAGTGATGATACTTGTTTCCATCAGTGGCACATTGATAATTTAATAGACTTTACACTATCGCATATGATATAATAGGACTATATCAGAAAAGGATGTGATAGCATGAGTAACAAAGAACGCATTATGCAGTTAATAGATGGTGTACCAGACAGCAAACTTGTATTTGTGGTTGACATGCTGGAATCACTAAAAGCATATGCAGGGGAATCCATAGAACCTGATAGCTGGGATTTACAAATGATTAAACAGGCAGAATTATTAAACGATGGCGAAACAGTAACGTTTGATGATTTATGCAACGAATTAGGCATTAATCTATGAGTGGTTACAAGACTATTTTTGAGAAAGCAGCTATAAAGTTTCTAAAAAAACAAACCCCTAAAATGCAAAGTATGATTCTGATGGCAATTTCAAAATTACCTGAAGGTACAGATATTAAGAAGTTGCAAGGTTATGAATTATATCGTATGCGTGTTGGAAATGTAAGAGTGATTTATTCAATTGATAATGACGTAAAAATCATTAACATAGAAAACATTGACAACCGAGGACAAATATACAAAAGATATTAAAATCCAAAGGGTGTAAAGTCTGTTAGATTATCAACGGCTTTGCACTCTTTTTCTTATGAAGTCTATCAGGGCGAGCCTGTAGCGTCAAAGCAAATAGACGGTTTAACAAGTGGATGATCACTTGCACCAAAATGGACGGAATAACCAAAAAGAGCCTGACTACTCGCAATAGTCAGACCCTTGGGGAACACACTTGAAAATGTGATCACGTTACTAGTTTCATATCATATCACATTTCTATGATTTATTCAAGTGTTAATTCCAAACGTGCAAACTGTACCTTGAAAAGTGAATAGAAATGTATTAGATCAATTATTTTCATTTAATATATTCTGTTGGATTTACCATGAATGTGGTACAATGTTACTGAAATGACAGGAGGTGTTAAAATGATAACATACTATAAATTACTTGATATGCTCAACCGACAAGGAATGACAAGGGAACAGCTTAAAAATGCCGCTGGTTTATCTTCGGCGACTATGACAAAAATATCTAAGCAAGAGTCGGTTACACTAAAAACTATCGATTCTATTTGTAGAGTAATGAAATGTCAGCCAGGAGATATATTGCAGTACAATGATATGACCTATGATGATTATGCTATATTGCAAAAAGAAAAACAACTAAAAAATAGAGAAAATCTTTAGAAAACAGTTGACATTGATTTGAAATCATGATATACTTGTATTATCAAAAGGAAATAGAAAAGGCGGTCACAGACACCGACCAAAGTATCAGACCACCTTTTCACACAACTTGATATACAAGCGTATAATCATTCTAATACATTTTTATTCGCTTTTCAAGTGCAATCGCACACAAATTTCCTTTAAGTAATATCTTTTCCAGTCGTGGAACTGGCCACAAAATGAACGGATCACGCAACAGAGACTGAAACGTCCACGGAGCTTGTGATGGACAGGCCGTAAGGCTATAGCGAACCCTGACAACGCACATATGTAATAACGGTTTTATCTGGAGCAATTGGAGTAGTGTAACCATGTTATAGGTGAATCAATTAAGGAGAAAATACTTTTATCCGAAATTGTTACCTTGACAATAGTTGCATGAGGGCAAAGGGATATGAGGACAGATAAATAATTCCTGAAAAATATGAAACTGCGCAATAGGTGTACCCTAACTATACGGTTTCTACCCTAGCTAACTAGTGAATGATGTCACATGGGAGAAACAAGCAGACCTGTGAGAAGGTGGTCATTGACGGGAGCGAATAAAGCGAATAACCCCACAGAGGAATCATAAGGGAGCATACACCACTTAATTATATTACTTCCAGATAAAGAGACTGGACAAGCAGAGGACGGAACAACGAGCCTATGAAGCAGTAGGCAACCAAAGAGAACGGAAAGCAAAATCCTATTTGTTATAGGTAATTCAAATTAGTACGGAATAACGCAATTAAGATTTATTTGTAGCCATTAAAACATCATTCAGGCATCACAATGACAAGCCCTGAAATATCGTTGATATGGCTATTTTGTTATAGGTTTTATCAGTTACACCACGCACGTAAACTAGGCACTATATATCGGTTCTTGGATTGTATACTCCTCAATCCTTATTACTGATTGCGTGTAGTCAAATATATTCAGAACGTATGAAATCAAGTTGAATATTGGAAGCTCTTGACAACTACCCATCACGGGAGGCTCTGCTAGACAATCTTTCATTGATTGACTTTTCTTATTTTGAAATCATTGGCTTTTGTGTGCGTTAGTATCTGATAAAAAACAGGAGGAAAAGGAAATGGAATATTACAATAGCTTGGTTGATCGTATGGTAAGGGAAGCTAGAAGGTTATTGAGTAATAAGGGGTTAAGTTCAGAAAATGAGGTTATGACGATCTTAAAAGCGGCGCAGATTATTATTGTAACAAATGAAGTATTTGAAACATCTTTCTTTGATGAAAAAGACGATATCATAGACGATATTTCCATTCTATATAAAGAACGATTAAATGAAGCCTTTGTATAAAACAAAATTTAGTATCTATTATGCAGATGATTATATGTATATTCTTACATTGTATCGCCTGTATAAGTACTTACTAAAGTGAGTAATATTGCAGAAAGGAAATAAACATATGAAGGAAAATGAATTATTAGAAAGCAAGGAATTACGGGAAAAATTAGTTGCTAAAGTGGAAATTTTGGATAAGGTCAAAAAGTTGCTCCTTATTCCTGGCACTGAATTAGCAAATGCGCAGCAAGTAGCGGATTTTTACGAGGTAGAGAAGAATACCATTGAAGTCCTTTATTCACGTAACAAAGATGAACTGGACGAAGACGGAACAGGACTTGTAAGTTATAAAGATTTTCTAAACTTACAAAATGTCAGTTTAGAGAAAAGCAGAGGTAAGACAACATTCACATTCCAAAGTGGTGAAATTCTTAATGTTCCAAACAGGGGATTAAAAGTTTTCCCTCGTCGTGCAATTCTCCGCATAGGAATGCTACTTAGAGATTCAGCCATAGCGAAGGAGATCCGCACTCAATTACTTAATATAGAAGAAAAGACTTCTAATGAAACAAAAACAATGGACATCACAGAGGAACAGACTCTTGCCTTATCCGTCGGCATGGCATACGCAAGTGGAAACCCTGATGCAATCATGATAGCTACCACTAAAATGATGGACTTTAAAAACCGTCACATAGCAAAACTGAACGAGTCAAACAATGCTCTGGCAAACGGTATCCTAGCGTGGGACGATAGGGGACGAATTAATTTTGCAGTCCGTAAGATGGCAGCATACGCACATATCACAGTAGGTAAAGCCTGGAGCGAGTTGTACAAGCAATTAAAGAACGGCTTTCATATTGATTTACAGAGCAGAGGAAAACAGCCATGGATACAACACGTAGATGAAAAAGAATGGCAATGCGTGATTAAAGCATTTTCTGCCTTATGCAAGTATTATGAATTGGAACCTAGCGACATGTTTCATGACTTAAAAATTGAAGAAGAGGTTAAAGCATAAGCCGAGGATTTGTAACCGTAAAAAGTTGCAGATCCATTTTTAGTTAGGAAAGAATATCTAGGAAAGAAGGTGTAATTTTGAAAGTAAACATATACACAATAGGCAAGAAAACGTTAATCGGAACTTACAATGTAAAATACGTTTATGATTCAAGTTTTTATTTTAGAGGTATGCCTACATTGTCAGCAAAAAGGTGTAGAGAAATACTAAACATCGTATCGCCAAATTTCAAAATCGAATCGGAAACTTTGGTTATTGAAAACGTAGAAACAGGACATACCGGAATACAAAAGATACACAGAGGCGGTACTATTTTAAACTTTTAACAAGCAAATATCCATTTCATAGGGAGGTAGAAATATGATAAACAAAATTAATAAAATATTAGAGGAAAAGGGAAGTAAATTCAGAACTAAGGACGGTTTTACAATTTGCATGTACATCGGTCATTTAACATTTTTAAAAAGAAGTTTTGAAACACAAGAAGAGTGTTTACAATTTGTAAGCAGATAAAACGATTATTTTCTAGGAGGTTTGCATATGAGCAGAGAGCGTAAAGAAAAATGGGCAGTATGCGGCGAATACGGCGGTAATTTTACGAACCTTAAAGACGCTAAACAGTGCGCAAAAGAAGCCAGTAAAACTCCAGAACATGACTATGAAGCAAGTGTTACATTGATTGAAGAAGGTGCCCATTACATTGATTATAAAAATGGAAAATGTACTCGTGATGGCTGGACTATAAAACACAAATAAAAACCGAATTTTAAAGGAGGACTCCATCATGAGAAAGCAGGAAAATTTGAAGTGTGAAAAATTACTGAAAAGAGCTATAAGAGTAGCCAAACAGGCAGAAGAAGATTTTTCTCTATCCGAGAAATATAATGTAATTAAAACTATTCATTCATTTGGAAATGGAGGATCGCAAAACATGGAAAAAGAAATACAAAAATTATTAGAGGAAAACAGTTATTCGGTATCCGATGCAGAGGAAGCTATAAATTTTGTAGCTGCCTTACTAACAATCAGATTGGAAGATATTAAAAAGAATGAATCATATGCAACTAACAGCATTGATAGGTTAGATAAAGCTGTAACAGAAGTAAATGATCTACTTTGGTTAGAGGATTTACAATAACATATTTTATTCCCAGTTTGAAGCCATTAGATCATGTGTCTAGTGGCTTTTATAGTGGGAATAAAATATTCAATAATTAAACGGAGGTAATTACAATGTCAAATTATTATAATTATAGGGAAGTTAAAGTGATGATCGCCCATAGGTTGATGGCACTTGATGGTTGGAAAGTATATGACTATTCACCGGATCAGTCAGACAGTATGACAGACTATTATTGTCCTGCCACTTGGGGCGGTGTTGCAGAAAAGAACGGATATGTCCTTTGTGTTGACGTTTACGGAGCAAGGGAACCACAGGAAATTAGAAAATACAATCATACAGATTTTTCATATGATAGAAACATAGCAGACAAAATCAAGAAGCTGGAGGCAATGACAGTTGAGCGAGGCGCATCTGAAGCAGAAGCGGAAAGTGCAATAGTAATGATTGAACGATTGCAGAAGAAATCAGAAGCAGCAACAGAGAATAAAGAGAAATATGTAGTTGTTGGTATGATACCAGGACACCAGGCACACCCGAATAAATGTAACTGGCACATAGAAAAAGATGGTATTATTATTGCAAAGGGTAACGGGATTCTGAAATATAGTGAAGTTGATTCATATTTCAGTCATGAAAATTACACCAAAGATATGCAGAACTTTAAAAAACAGTCCAAAGATGAGTATATAAAAAAGAATGTTGATGATTTAATTTATCATAGATATTATTCAGACATTGAAAAGGCTACTAAATCAGCAGAAAGCCACTATGACGACATGATAAATAAAAGCAAATTAGTGGATCAGTTTAATACATTTATTAATAAGCTAGATACCACTTGCGGAGGTCTTCTTGGAGAAGGTGACGGTACTATATATGAAAAAGTTATCGTTACAGAATACAAGAACGAAACAAAGGCCGTAGAAGTGGAGACTGGAGAAATTAAAGAGGGTCAATGTTTTATTCTAAAAACCAGTTTTATGTATGGAAAATATAAGGGTCTTGTTTACCGCATTCATGAAAGAAAAACGGAAAACGGATCTTATTTTTATGCTTATAAACTCAATGGAAAACTTACAAAAGAGTGTACCGGAAGCGCCTCAAGTAATAACAAATGGGGAAGTTTTGGAGAAAGGTTTTTAAAGTGGATTGAAACAGGAGCTATTTCATGGTGTGAACTTAAGGAAGTAAAAACACCATATGAAGTGGAAAAGGTGGTTAAAAAGTCCATTGGCAATAGCAAGGTGGAGACAAAGAAAAAAGAAACCGCAACTACTACCTCAGAAGGAGAAGAACAGAGGGTAACTATTTCAACTACGTATACCTATGATATCTCAGAAGACATTGACACAAGAGACAATTCTAATATTTGGGTTGTAAAGGTAAAAGAGTCATTAAGCAGAGAAGAGTATAAACAGCTTAACCAATCAATGAACGATATAGGCGGATATTATTCACGCTTTAAGCATGGATTTATATTTAAAGAAAATCCAGAAGTTTTGTTAAACGTTGAGACGGTTGCAAAGGCCGATGATCCAACAGAAAGTAACCAAGAAGAGAAGAAGGGACCAGAAAAACAGAAACCCGCCATTGAATACGATATTACGGAAGATAAAAGTCCATCAGGTAAAATCAACTATTTACTAAAAATCAAAAATGAATTATCTAAAGATGATTTTTCAGAAGTCAAGCGTAAATTTGCGAAGATACAAGGGTATCATAGCAGCCAAAAGGACGGTTTTATATTCAAGTACAATCCAGCAGAAAAATTGATTATATAGGAGTGAATGACAATGTTTATATCAAATGCAGATTTTTACCCAACGCCAGGGCATCTTATTGAAAAGATGCTCTTTTCTTTGGACTTTAACAGGATCAAAAGTATCTTGGAGCCAGAGGCCGGGAAAGGGGACATAGTAGAAAGATTAAAGGAAAAAGAAAAGTCTATGTCTGACCGTTGGCAGAAGGTTTCCTTTGACATCGATTGCGTAGAGCAAGACGAAAATTTACGTCATATTCTCAAAGGTAAAGGATATCGGCTTGTACACAATGATTTTTTAACCTATGAGACTATGAAAGAATATGACCTTATAATCATGAATCCTCCTTTCTCTAATGGCTGTAAGCACCTTTTAAAAGCCTTAGAAATGCAGAAACGGAACGGCGGTGCTATTGTTTGTTTACTTAATGCTGAAACGCTTAAAAATCAGTGTAATAATGATCGGATAATGCTTACTAGGCTGTTAGAGGAATACAATTCAGATATTGAGTATATAAAAAATGCATTTACCGATGCAGAGCGAAAGACAGGCGTTGAAGTTGCCTTAATAAAGGTGCAGCTTCCAGTGGTCAAAAGACAATCATTCATCTTTGACGGACTTAAAAGGGCACAGGAACAAAGAGAGTGTGAACAAGCAGAAAGCGCCTATTTGGCTGAAAATGATTTGTTTAAATCTATAGTGGGGCAATACAAATTAGAGGTAGAAGCAGGCATAAAACTGATAAAAGAATACTACGCTATGTATCCTTATATTATGACTTCTTTCGGTAAAGATGAAAAAACTGGCGAGACAGTTCAGAAGGGCGGATGTATCCTGGATCTTGATTTGTCAATAAATACTGACAAATACAAAAGTGGTTTGTCTGTAAATGGCTATATCCGGGAAGTACGTGGCAAATACTGGACAGCGTTATTCCAAAATGAAAAATTTATTGGGCAGCTCACCGGAAACTTGCGGCAAGATTTTTATAATAGACTTGAAGATTTAAAAGACTATGACTTCTCTTTGTATAATATTTATGAATTAAAAATTGAGATGCAGAAGAAAGTAGTGACCGGGATAGAAGATACTATTATAGCTTTATTTGATGAACTAAGCCATAAACACTATTGGGATAAAGATACTTCTAGCAACATTCACTATTATAACGGCTGGAAGACAAATAAAAGCTGGTTTATTAATGAAAAGGTTATTATTCCATTATCCGGTTGGGATTCAATATGGAACCAATTCAGGATTAACGATTATCAGATTGTAGAGAAGTTGCAAGATATTGAAAAATGTTTCAACTATCTTGACGGTGGATTAACTGAGGCCATAGATCTAAAGGAAACGTTGGAGTTTTCTCAAGAATATGGAGAAACAAGAAATATCACGTTGAAGTATTTCAACATAACATTTTACAAAAAGGGAACTTGTCACATTATATTTACCAATCCTGAACTTTTAAAAAAGTTCAATATTTTTGGATCACAGAAGAAAGGCTGGCTCCCTCCTTCTTATGGCAAGAAGAAATATAAAGACATGACAGCGGAAGAAAAAACCGTTGTGAACGAATTTGAGGGAGAAAAAGAGTATGCCAAGGTAATGAATAACACAAAGTATTATTTGTTTGATGGAGACAGAAGCATGAACTTGCTAGAAGATAAAACAGCATAAAGAAATGAAAAGTAAGTTTCATTTGAGGATTGGAGGCCCAATAATATGGAAGTAAACAACTTATCACAGTTAAAGAAAACAATCGCAGAGGGTAAAGAATTTATCATTAAAGACCATAGAATAAAGGAATTTATAGGACAGAGGCGTAAAGGCAACGTAATACAGACCAATGCAGTATATTTGGTTGTTCCTGGCGAACCTGACAACAAAGTGTCTCAGGCAAATGGAAAGCGTGGTAGCTTCCTAGAATATGGTAAAGCTTCAGCGTGGGAATTCAATAATAGTTTGTGTACACTTTATAACGGAGAACATAAACCGGAAAATCTGGTGATGTCCTTCGTTTTTGAATGATTGGAGGAATTAGAATGATAAAATATAAAATGACAATTAATACAGACAAATATGTTTGTAGAAGATGCAGTAAGAAGAATTGGGAACCAGGTACAAGGAACGATTATATGCTTGCCATTAATGGTATTACAAGAACATTAAACAGTATGAAAGAGGTAATGTGGCAATTAGAATTATTTCGCGGAAATTCGTTTCTTTCTTCTGAATATGACGAAGAAAAGAACAAAGAAGAGAACTTTCACTTGTCGGATAAATATGTTGCATTTTTGAAAAAGAATACAATAACATATCATGATAGATTGTGCGGATTTGATAGAACACAATATTTGTCAGGATACGGGTGGATGCAAGGCTATTTTTGCATAGGCAATGTTTTGAGGGAATTAAAAGAAAATGGATCAGTTAAAGTACCTTTTGAATGGCTTTATGATATGAGGCAGTACTATAAAGGTATGAATGGTTGTTATATGGAAATTAAAAGAGTCAGTTAAAAGACGAATCAGGTTAAAAACGCAATTTCAAGTGAAGATGGAGGAAAATATGGTTAATATGAATATGAAAATTTTAGATGTAACTCATGCTGTGTTAGATTACCGGGCATATATTATTTCTGATAACATAGTGACGAATAAAATTGATATGTCTAAATTCGATAAAGATAAATTGACATTTGAATATTATTGTTCTTTACCGCTTCCTGATGGGATGAATAAGAACCACTCTGATTTTCAGAGAATTTTAAACTATAAGAATTGGGAACGGCTTACAGAATTAGACAATACAGAAGAAAAGGACTTGTGTCGTTATGTTTGGAAAATTGAATGATGTCTTTCATTAGAAATCTGGAGGTTGATTTTATGAAAAGAAAAACATATAACAATGTCCTTAAAGCTGGAAATCTTATTCAGAAAAAAGGATATGACGAAAAAGAAGCATTGGAACTTGCAGTAAGATTATTTGATAATTTACCAAAAGGGAAGGACGTTGAATTTATAATTGATAAGGTAGCGACTAAAGAAAAGTGGTTAGATGATCAACGGAAATATGGATATTTATTTCAGGGTGGTATGAAAAGTTATCCATCTGGATATTAGGATGAAATGCACGTTTGATGGTGAGCGATCGAAGAATATTTAACCGGTTGCTTTTATTATGCTCAAAATCAAGAAGGAGATTGTAATGGAGAAGTTTACAAATAAAGATCTGGAAATTATCAGCAATGGTTTATTATGCCTTATTGGGAATGCAGCGAAGGCAAAGGAGCTTGTGCTTGATAGCGCTTCACTGAATAGCATTGATGAATATATGAGAACTTTACAGGTGCTTAATTCAAAGGTTTGCAGATTTGACAGAAGTGAAGGTTATGATAAAACTGAGAAAAATATGCTGAAACATGAGCATGAACCATTATGTTGCCTAAATTGTAGATTTTATGATAAGAACGATCAGATCAATGCTTTTGGTACATGTGAGCCACAAGATGAGGATTTTCATTGTACGTATGAGTGCAACTTATCTCAAGAGGAAATTAAAGAATTGGAAGGCCTCACGGGACACAGTAGATAACATGAAATACATGATTTAACGGTTTATAGACCAGAAGGGAATTGATAATATGAAAAAATTATGGGCTAGGCTAGGTGTGATTTTTGAAGTAAACGACGAGGACTACAAATTGATTGATAAGGCAATGAAAAATAAAGATAATATAAAAGTAAGGGAAATTTTATCAAACAGTAAAAACTATGTTGGTGGAGATAGTTATTTTCCGTCTGACTGTGAAGACAATCCAAACGAGGAAGAGTATGATTTCTAAAATCAAATTGTAAATCGATAGTCTTTTTAAAAAGCCAGAAAGAGGGTAATTATGAAAATAAATATTAGAGGTAAAGAAACAAGCAACGGTACATTGGAAAAGGTTAAATTTGACACAGAAAAGAAAGTATATATGACTGGTAAATATAATGTTATCGGTGGAGATATTCTCATACAGGCAACGTCAAATAAGGAAGTAAAGGACATTATAAAAGATTTAAAAATACAAGGTTTTCAATTAGTAGATGAATTGTAATAGCAAATCAAAAATAGAATTGAAGGGAGCACGGATTATAAGAAACAATATATCACTTATATCTGTGAAAAGTGTAATAAGGAATCTAGGAACGCAAACGATATAGAAGAGTGTGAAGCAGGACATTTAGGACTTACGATTGACGAAAAATTAAAGTATGATGCTCTACAAGAAATTGTTAGAAGACGAAGCTATACTGTTAGCGTAACCAAAAATGAAAAGACTGATAAAGAATTTGAAGATGCAATTATTGAAATCCTTGCGTTTGAAAGAAAGCATGGAATAATCAAGTAGCTACATGAAAGACAGGTTTCAATCCTATAGTTATCGGTAAGCTTAAACCGTTAGAGAGGTGAGAATATGGATAGTCATTTAGCAGTACATTTTTATTCATTGAAAACAGGGGCTTATTGCGGAGAGGGATTTTTAATGCCAAATATGGATTTTTTTGAAACAGTATATGTACCAAAACATTTTCCAGAAGCCATTAAAATAGATACCAATAAATACAAAATTGATGATGGACAATATATTTGTTGTGAACCATCATTTATGGCACACATTTTAAAGGCGAAAGAGAGGGAAATGTAATGATCAAATGCAGCTATAAATTAAATGATGTATATGTTGATGGTTATGGATATGAACACTATATATCAAATAAGGAATTACTTATAGAAAAGTGTTGTAATCTTGAAGTAGGGGAAGGCTTTGACTGGAATGAATTTGACGATGGCGAAGTATTAACTAGTTATAGGGTTGATAAAATCGAATGGCACGACTCAGTGGTTATATTAATTGGAGGATACGGAGGATTCACATTAAGTTGTTATTGTGAAAGTGAAAAATGTTGTGATAAATATGATATCACTGAAACGATTAAAGAATTTTTCGATAACAGAGTTATAGATAGTGATGAAATTATTTTAATTAGTAAATAAGGAGGATTCTATGGTAAATACAATCAATGACTATGATAATTCATACAGTTATCAGCGCCTGAAACGGCGTAAGCAACGTAGAAATACAATCATATGGCAGCGAGTCATGGGAAGCATTTTAATTGTGCTTTCTATTTTTATACCTTATTTACTATCAGACCAGGATGGAAACGGTGCTATTGCACTTATAGCGTTAATTATAAGCGTAGTATTATTTACACAAACGGGAGGATATGAGCACAAATGAAATTTTATTATGAACTAGATAAAGATGGGCAAATCAAAATGTCTATAAATGGAAAGTACATAGGTACATTCAGTAATTTCACAGAAATATATGCTTTACATACTCTTATTTGAAAAATACATAGCCTTGTCGGTGATCTGGAAGGATAGATCGTGCTGCAAAAGTAAACAAGGCATTCCCGGCAGTCTGAAAGTGATTGCTGCTTACCACAGATAATTAGTGGTTGACCTGGCGTAAGCCACTAACCGCACATAATTAGCGGTATATTATTTATAGGAGGTGTTTCGTATGGAATATAGAGAATTAGAGCAATGTGAGGATTTTGACAAGCTGGAAGCAGTGTTTGACGATAATATGCTTAACTATTATGAAAAGCAGCTAGAAGGCTATTTGAGCGGATCAGAGGAGCGGCCGGTGGTTGCTTGTTGGTGGGAAGGTGCCATGAGTACAGAGGACTTTATAGAAATGTATGTATCTTAATGGAAAAAATTGGTAGTTAATTGTTAAGGAATAGATTGTATAATTAAGAAAAAACTACCAAGGAGAAGGTGCTATGAGAGTAGTAAGAACACTTGAGTATATTTACAATAAAGATTTAAACAATTATCTAGCATTAAAATTTGCTTATGCTTCCAATAAGGGGATGGAAGTGGAAATTGAGCTTACAGAACCAATTATTGATCTACTTATTGAATTTAAGGATTATAAAAAAATCTTAGACAAGGCATTCAAGTATGCATTTAGAACAGTTAAAAAGTGTGATGAAAAGAAACTAGTTTTTTGCATGTTTTATAATTATGGTCATTTATATTTGGCTATAATTTATCCTGCTTTTACTAAAACGGATAGAATGGTATTTGCGAAAGATATTGAAAAAAAGATGTATCGAGTTATAAAAAAATATGAAAACGTTCATCAACATATTGTAAATGAGAAATCTAAAATTGCACATCAAATAGCAATAGCATGTAACGATCAGGATATAGTTTTTTATTAAAGAGGAACCTTTGGGCTCCTTTTTTAGTGGGTAAAATTAATATTTTGGTAAGAAGAGGAGAAAATGATATGAGCATTAAATCTAATAGTAAAAGAAAAGAAGTTATTCGTTTAATATTGCAGGAAGGTTTTCTTCCACTGAATATGCAAATTATAAGAGAAGATTCAGATTTCAGAGCAGCCATGTACGAGATGATAGCGGAAGGCACGTTAAGATTTAGGAATTGTGAGGGTGCTGCCGTTGAATTAAATGAGGCGTAGTTGAAAGGAGAAAATAATGAACAAATATAACGTGCAAGTAATATTAAGACCTGTAAGGACAGATTTGGGTAGAGGAAGTAGGCGATTAAATATTATATTTGATGCTAAATCAAAAGAAGAAGCAGAAGATTTTGGAAAACAATATTTTGAAGGATTTTTACGTGATGGCGTTGAAATTATAACTAACGCCACTATCACAACTGGGTAAGTGAGATGCTACTGAATCAAAAGATATTCAGTTAAAAGAGATATTTTATAGAAAGGATTAAAATATGTGCAAAGATTGTTATTTTGTGGATAAAGGGGAAGATGGAAGATTTCTCTGTACGTGTGAATCTAGCGAGAAACTTTATAAATACGTATCAGATATTTTTGTTTGTGATGAGTATGTAACAAAAATCGCACATGATTATAGGACAATGAATCCATTTGAATTTGCATCAAAGTATTATGGATAAAAACAAGATTTGATCTTGAAGAGAGGTGACTACAATGTCGTTTTATTTTCCGATGATATCAAGCGATATCGAGAGAAAAGAATATAAGCAGAGGGTAGATGAAAAACTAGAAGATCTTTATGAGGATCTAAAATGGTTGATACATTGGGAAGATACTTTTAATTCAGAGGTTAGTTTTTATAGAGATGAAAACATGGTATCTGATTATACATATTTAAAAAATGTAATTGATAAAATATTAAAAAGGAGAATAAAAAAATGAGCAAATTAAGAGTGTGGTGGATTCCACAGATAGGTATTAAAGAGACATTTTATATCCCAGTAAACACACCGGAGGAAGGGAAGAAATTTTTAGATGCCTTGGCTGCATATGACGCTTTTCAGTTGCAGAATAATGTAAAACCAGATTATTGCAACGTCGGAGGGCTACAGATGTTTGATGAAAGCGAACAGGAATGGAATGATTGGTGCCTAGAGTACTACGATGATGTAGATGATTATTGTGAATCAAAAGATTGTCAACTAAGAGAAGAGCTGACACGGTTTAATCAGGAATTATTTGAACAAATTGATTGGAACAGATGCAAATAAATCCACAATTTAAAGCAGGAAAGGATAACACATGAATAAGAAATTTTACGAATATTCAAATGCGTCTAGATATCCGACTGTAAATGAAGTTGTATCTCCTCATTGTCCTACTGGTGAAGACGATCCTGTTACATTTCTAGCATATGCAGAAGGTAGGAAAGCAGCTTTTTATCTGGCTATGGCTCATATTTACGATGGGAAGCCTCTACAAAGGTTCTATGGAGAATATAATGGTGAGAATTACCACGGAGAGGTATCGTGTGTAATGTAAATGAAATCAGGATTTTAAAGGAGGTTTAAATGAAAATTGGAAAAGTAGACTTATCACCGCTATATGACTACTTGAATGGAAGCCAAATCGAGGGAGAAAGAGTAGTAGTTTATGACAACAGCAACGCTAAACATGTGTGGAACTATAGGGGTGGTAAATATATAACCGAATAAACCGAGATTAGTCGGAATAAATACGGAGGTAAAACAATGACATATCACGAACAGAATGATATCCAGAATATAAAAAAACTTAGAAGTATTATATCCGCTTTGCCAGCTTATTGTGAAGACTTCTTTCGAGGAATCGAGCCGAGAACTTCTTCCAAGACAAGGATTGCTTATGCCGGTTATTTAAGGCTCTTCTTTGATTATTTAATTAGAAGCAGTAAAGCTACAAATATGGAGTCAATTACTCTTGATGTGTTGGAAAACCTGAAAGTCATTGATTTTGAAAAATATATGGAATGGCTAAAATGTTGGAGTGATGATTCAGGGAATGAAAATACAAACGGGGAATATAGCCTAAAGAGCAAAATATCGGCATTAAGAGCATTCTACAAATATCTTTATCAGAATGAGAGGATAAAGAATAACGTAGCGTCGCTTGTGCAGCTTCCCAAATTGCATGACAAAGAAATAGTACGTCTTGACAGTGACGAAATGAAAGCATTTATCCAGGTTGTAGAAACTGGTGAAGGTTTAGAAGGAAGAGAACGTGCCTTCTTTGAATTGACCCGGAAGCGAGACTTAGCAATAATTATGTTGCTGCTCACTACGGGAATCCGTGTTTCAGAATGTGTTGGTTTAGACATCAAAGATGCGGATTTCAAAAAAAGCGGGATTAGAATATACCGGAAGGGAGGAAAAGAAGAAACCGTATATTTTAGCGATGATGCCAGAGAAGTCTTAGAATCTTATATAGAAGAAAGAAAACAAGCAGAGGCAATCAAAGGGCATGAAAATGCTCTATTTTTATCTTTGCAGAACAAACGGATATCAACCAGAAGCGTAGAAGATTTAATTCCTAAGTATGCAAGGTTGGCAGGAATCCAGAAGAAGGTTACTCCTCATACACTACGTAGAAGCTATGGAACGGCCTTATATAACGCCACAGGGGACATTTACCTAGTCGCTGGTACATTGGGCCACGCAGATGTGAACACCGCCAAACGGCACTATGTGGCATTAGAAGACGAGAAAAAAAGAGAAAATAGGAACGCTGTTAAACTGAGATAGAAGACATGTTAAATGAGAATGGAGAAAAATAATATGAACAAGAATAATCAGCTGGTATTAGATCCGGGAGATAAGATAATTTGTAATGAAAACGATCCACATGTATGGTATGATAATATGAAAGAAGCACTTGAAAACGCAGGATTTACACTATCGAAGGAGGTGGCATAATGGCAGGACTTATTGTTATTATTTTAATGGTTGCATATTACAAATATGCAACTCGTAGGCCGAGATATGGCACTCAAGAGTATCTTGATTGGAAATATAAGAATTATCCAGGCGGTGGCGAGTATATGAAATCATTAGAAAAGAAGAATATGACATGCTCATATGGGGATATCCTGATGACACCATCTGAAAAAGCGGCCTATAATAAGCACGAAAAAGAAAATGGAAGACCTGGAATTGAATAATCTAAAATTGCAAGTAATCCTAGATTTTACTGTGTTGCATGGTTAAAAGGATTGTTTTATTGTAAAAGGAGTAAATATTATGAGCGAATATAAAAAAGAGCAAACAAAATTTGGTGAAAAGACAACTCATCCTGCGTACGGTATGTTATCATTTAGCAGAAGAACCGGTAGTAAAACTCCCTTGTTTGGTAGCAGCATAGAACACAGAGATACGATTGCTATGACGCTTACACATGGAGATATTACCAGAGGTTTAAACTCAGATTGGTATCATGGTAACGAAATTATTGCTGAAGTTGAAATGAGTT
Source organism: Lacrimispora sphenoides (assembly GCF_900105215.1). Classification (NCBI taxonomy): domain Bacteria; kingdom Bacillati; phylum Bacillota; class Clostridia; order Lachnospirales; family Lachnospiraceae; genus Lacrimispora; species Lacrimispora sphenoides. The sequence goes on from NZ_FOIP01000001.1 coordinate 3,306,333, forward strand.
ATTCTCAATTTGCAGAAGCAATCACATCTATGAATATGGGAAGTGGAGTTCCAGTTACTGTACGACGAACTGAAAAAGACGGTAGGATACCAGAATGTGATTTTGTAAATAAGAAGGAACAGTTTCAAGATGAATTAAAAGAAAGATTATCAAATGCAACAAAAATGTCTCGCTGTTTGATTAAAGAAGTCCAAACGCTTTTTGATGAAGAGAAAACGTTGACTAAGTCAGACAAAGCAGAAATTATTAATAAACTCACGAAAGTATCTTCTGAAATTAATGGCAATGTTAATTTTACTTACGAGATGTTTAATGAGCAGATGGATAAGACGGTTATGGAAGCTAAAGGTGAGATCGAAGCATTTTATCAGAATAAGATAAATTCGATTGCACAAGCTACTTTGGTAGAGCATAAAGATTACTTAGTTGGATTAGAAAATCCGGTTGAAGTTGACTTGAAATGATTATTTGATTGGGGGATAAAGAGTGAAAGATCAGTTAAGCAGGATCAATAATAAAGTACAAGTAACTGGGAGTCTTGATAGGTTAAGACTAGCTCTTCTGCTTAATGATGTTAAAGAAAACCCAGATAAATATCCGCGTGATACAAATGATTGGGTAGAGTGGTTAAATAGAAGACAGTTGGGATAGAGTTAATCGAACATATCATTGAATCGGATAAGTTATTAGATGGATTATATAAAGATGAAGATCAGTTAAAATAATAGTTTTAAATCTAACGTGGAGGATTTATATGAGTAACAATATATTTACGAAGCCAGAGCGTCCATTTCTGCTAATATATGAAGATGAGGAGCATAATGTAAGTTATTCTTGGCTTGAAACAGTAGAAGAATTACTAGAAGTTGCAAAAGAAATTAGAGGTAGTGATGGAAGAATCATAAATTCTATAGAAATTGGAAGTAGTCGAGAGGTTAATAGTGAAGATGTTATCCGAGATGCAGGAAATTTTGTCGAAAATGTTATTTCTACTTATCAAAGAGCATGTGAGCTGGGATTTGATAGCATTGTGATTGCAATAGATACAGATATCGAAAAAGCATATTATATTAATGATACCGAAAATGGATTCCAGTGCGATAATTTTGACTATTACTTTGATGATATAGATTCAATTGCAGAAGAACTGTTTAATGAAATACATGGAAATGTCACAGAGATAAGAATAGAGTAGGAGAAATGAAATGGCAAGATATAGGGTAGGGGCTTTAGTAAGTTCTATGATTTATGACGAATTTGATGCAGATAATGAAGAACAGGCAAAGGAAATGATGTGTGATAAATATGGAGATATGTCTATTACCTTGTGTGCACATTGCTCAACTAAAATTGATGGTTTGTCAGTAAGTGAAAATACTGAAGATTATGAAGTTGAAGAAATAAATAAGCAGGATGAAATTTGAGTTTGAATTAGAAAGGTTGTGATTTATTTGCAAGAACAATATAGACTTGTTAAAGACTTAAATACAGAAGATACATGGGAATTTGATAAAGGAAATGCCACTCTTAAAAAAGGACTCATGTGTTATTTAGACACTTGGGAAAGATGTCCGACTATTATGTATGATGGAAAGGCTATTTGTGATTTTGATAGTAAGATGGCTAACGAATGTTTTGAAAAGGTTAATGAAATCTAAGATTCATATGGAGAAGGGGCATAATATGTACATAATTAAAGATAGCAACGACAGGTATTTTGTACAGTGGATTGGTAGCATACCGGTTTTTAATGGGGATATATCTTCTGCAAAAGTACTTAATGAGAAAGATGCAAATAAGGCAATAAGATCGTTGAAAATGATAATTAAAGGTAATTACGAAAAAATATTGTGCGATGAGGAATTTATAAAAAGGATGAATAGGGATAATCCTGAGTGGTATCGTCAACAGATAGAAGAATTACTGAAGCAATATGAACAGAAATCAAAAGACACCTATAATTCCAATGGAGGAGCGTATTTGATATACAAACAAATTATTGACGATTTGGAAACGGTTTTATATAGTAATTAGGACTTTGGAGGTGAATGGTATCTCGTAGTAAGGGTCATAGTAAAGTTTTTACAAATAAATAAAGAAAACTGTTGACATGGTGTGAAATTAGTGATATAGTTACGTCAGATGGAAATAAAGAAAACCAAAAAAACAGATTGGTATGAAAAGGAGGATATGTATAAGTGTCAACAGTAAAAGTGATTGGAAATAATGTGTGTTTATTAAATAATGATAGGGTGGTTCACAGCAGGAGCATAGCGGAAACTATATATTGCGGAGAGGTGAGATATGCATATCTTCCCAAAATGCCTACTGTTGAGGGATTAAAGTTCCACATTCAAGAGAAAGCAAGACCTGTTTTGATCGTATCAAACAACGCTAACAATAGAGCCACCAACGGTAACGTCCAAGTTATTCCGTTTACATCAAAAGACAAGACCAGTTTGCCAACTCATTTATCATTCAAGGCAGGAGAATTTGGGCTTGCAGAAGATTCAATTTTGATGGCCGAGTGTGAGACGCAGATTCCAGCAATGTTTGTTTTTGAAAAAATCGGCGAAGTAAATGATAATAAAATTATTGAAGATATCGTCCAAACGATAATTATTCAGCATGGCTTGTTTGCAAAACTTATGAAAAAGAGATATAATAAGTCGAATGTGAACCGATCAGTGTCTGATTATAAGGTTATCGAAGGGAGAAAACATAATGACTTCGAAAGAAATATTGGATAATTTTTCGAAAATAGACTCAAAATCTACAGCAGCAGCAAAATACATCAATGGACAGAATCCTTTTCAATATGAGGAAGAGTTTGGAGCAGACTTTATTCACTTTACTGATAAGATGATATCAGATATGTTGCTTGAAAAGAAGAGGTATTATAGATTATTCTATTTATCGAAAGCAATAACATATTACCGTCAATTCTACGACTACTGTAGGAGTTGTGGATATATTAATAATAATCCTGTAAGCGATAATTCCATATATTTTACTTATTCATATATGTTGCAAAAAATTGTTAAACTCGGAAACGTAGAATTATATTCAAGAAATTATATTACAAGTAAATGCAACGGGTTTGACGAAAATACTCCATATTACAAATCAATTGCACTGTCCATCTATGAAGGTGTTAAAGACTTTAACTCTCTATCTAAAATCAAGTACAGCGATATTGATTTTGAAAAAGGTATTATTAAAGTAGCCGATGATCATATAAAAATATCAGAAGAATTGCTTCAGACATATAAAGATATGTATGATATGAATTCCTTTAAGAATATGTCAAGACAAGAATACTTTTTATTTGATGATTCTATTGATTCTTTAATAAGGCAGTTTCAGAAAAGAGGAGAAGGAAAATCAAGTAATGACTTGGTTAGATTTGCAAGATTTATGAGTTTAAAAATTGTCGAAACAGGCTTAGACTGTAATTTCATTTATGATTCTGGATTGATATTTAGGTTATCAGAAATTCTTGGAAAAGAAAGATTATTAGAAATTCTTGAATATGATAGTGGCTTAAGTAAAAAAGAAAAAATAGAAAATAATAAGGCTATGCAAGCTGCCCTTATAAAAGCAGGAAGCAATCTTCTGTGCAAAAACTTCTTGTTTGACTATAGAGTATATGGCGTTTGTTTGAAAAATAATTTAATAAAGTAATCCTTGAGTCTAAACGTCTATTAATGGCGTTTAAATTCAAGGGATTGAAATAAATAAAGAAAACCATAATGGAGGAATATAATGGCTGAAATCGTTGAAGAGATTTTAAACAATCAATCAAGAGGTTGTATAATTAGTATATTTACACCAACCGATAGCGATAAATACTATATGAGAAAATATTGTGCATCAATTGACTGTAATGGTATGCATTTAATATTAAAAGATGATAAAAATAATGATTTAAGTATTAGCATTTCTATCGGCAATATTAAACTTCTGAATAAAGAGGAACTTTTTGAAAATTCAATATTACTGGATTTTTTGACGGAAGATAATATTAGATATGAAATGTACATAGCCGATTCATTTTACTCATCGGACATGCGGATCAAGCGCCATAATTAATGGTGTATTTTTTAATAGCATACACGAAAATAAAGAAAACCAAAAGCGAGGGTTAAATGATTTCTTTCAAAGAACTAATAATGTCAAATCAATTAAAGGACATAGTTATTCATGTGGATTATATGTCAGGTGAATGTGTGGAAGTTGATATAAAAAAATATAAGCTTTTTAAATGCGAAGAACCAGGACAAGCACTGGTGGTGGGCGATACACCGATTCCATCAATTAGAATATTTACAGATAATGTGGAGCTGTTGAGTAAGGAAGAAATGCTGGGAAAAGTAATTGCAATAGAAGCCAGGCACAAAGATACATATTATAACTTTTACATACATAGTGGGCTTGACTTTACGAAAACAACAATTGAAGATGTTGCTTGAAAATGCGTATTTGCTAGTGAGATATAGCAATTAAAAACAGAATCTTATTTGAAATAAAAATCTAAATAGAGAAAGGATATTATGGAGAAAAAGTTAATGTGCATTGATGCACTTGGAAGCAATACACCGGATGATTTGATTCCGATAGTAGAGAAATATCACAAAAAATTAAATGAGTTTACAGATGAGTTTGTAGACGATTGTATTAAGGAGAATATTGAATATTGTTCTGCCTTTGGCTTTCTGTTTTCTCACTTAGATCATCTGTTAGCTATGAAGTATGCCAAAAGAAATTATGAAATAAAAAAGGGGAATGTATGAACGCAGAAGAATACATGAAGCAATATGAACCCAATGCATATATTAGATATCTGAATTATCGCAGAAAAGATAATATTCCTAAACCTGGCACCATTATAAAAACACTGAAGGGCGGATTCGGCTCTTTATATGAAGGAAGAATATTTGTAATATATGAAATAAATGAACGGTACATAGTTCTTGTCTCTCCTAATTGGGAAGACGAACTTGATGATTGGGACATTGAAGCTGGGATTAATGAACCACAAGATTGCTACTTGTCTGACATAAATGAGTGGTGGGAAGAACTTGAAATTTTATCTGAGAAGAACTGATGAGTTGAACCTTTTAATGAGAGATGGGAGAAAATAATGGGATATTACGGTAATAATGTAGAGCCAGAAAAGAAAATAGTAAAGATCAAGGTTGAATTTGAAGCCATACCAATTAGACATATGGCTGTGCAATGCTCAGACTGCAAAAATTGGTTTCATGGGAATGATATTTACAAAGATGGCTGTAGCTATAAGCATGATATTTTTTGGAACGAATGTGAATGTCCAAAATGCGGAAACCGTTTTATAGTATCAGAGAACAGCGATTTAGGTAGCGCTAATTTTCCTGAGTTTTATAAAGAATGTCTTCAGAAGAAGGAGGTTTGGGAATGACTTTAGAAAAAGTGAACGAACTGATGGTGCTTTGTGAATTAGAACAGTCAATCTTATGTTTGGGAAAAATTGAAGAGGCGAAAGAAGGCTACTTTGCTGATGAAATTGAAAATCCTCGGCTAGAAAGGTTCTATCAGCTACAAAACAAATACCATTATGGTTGGTACATAGCTCGTGACGATATAGATGAACAGATAGTTCAAATCAATAAGTTTAAGGAGTATATTCTTAAACAATAATTGCGAACAAACTCGTGTTTGATAGTAAATGAAAGGAAGGCTTAAAATGAAAAAGGAATATGAAACCGAGCAATTTATAAAAGGGGCAATTGCCATAAGAGTAGTGTCCGATGAACAATCGAGATTTTTAATAAAACTCTCAGTAGAGAATGGTTTTGAAAACGGCGATAGTAATGATTACATTACTGAGGACACCTATAAAAGATATCCATATTATTACATAGAAGATGACTATCAATTACAGGCATCGCAGTATAAAGAAACCGCCATAGAGGAGTGTGGTGAAGTAATGGAATTTGAAACTTGGTTTGGGCAGATTTTGGACAAGGATAAGTAGATAAAATCTTTGTTTGGTGAGGAGGTATAATGCTTATAGAAAAGCGAATTTGTGATATATGTAAGAAAAATGATCAAGTAGAAGTTTTAAAATAAAACAGAGCCTTAAGGGTCACTATGAAAGGACTGGATATGGAGGGCGATGGAATCCATTATCTTGGACATCATATGAAACTATTGATATCTGCGGAGACTGCGCCGAGAAAATACTTGGATTGTCGTACAGGGATAGTAATGGCTATGGCAAAAGCCCTGGGTTAAAATAGGAGGTAAGCATGAATATATATTTAAAGTTGATTAAGCCAATTTTGGGATTGGATTGTAATAATTTTGAGTTTAGAGATGTTGATTCAATTTCAAATGACACGCATTTGGAAATTATAGATAAAGCAAGTATGCAGCTTGAATTTAAATGTAGGTTGGATAATATTGATAGTCTTGTAAAGGAAGAATAATTTACTATAGAAGGATAATTTTATAAAAAGATGGAGGAATATGAATGGGGAGTTTTAGTTGGTTAAAAGCAGACAATTTAACTAAAGTGGCGAATGTATTAGAAGGAAAGCCTTTCAAGTTTTTGATTCCAAAAGAGTTTGGTGGAGGTTTTATTAAAGATTATTACCAGGATTATGGTTATCTGGGTTCTAAGAAAGACGGTAAACCAAAATATGATATGTATGAGGTATTGGCATTTTGGAATAGTGTGAGAAATGTTCCATTTGGGAAATTATCAATTAAAAAAGAATTAAAATATGACGAAGAATTTCCGTTAATGAAAGAAATAGACCAATATACGGGCGATAATAGGCACTTAGGAATTGACATTGGTTGCCATAAGGAAGAAATTGATAAATTAAAATATCCTCTTAAATTAGTTTCGGCCTCATATAGTGGCACATATGAAGAATGTGAAGGTAGGAGTTACGGAGATCCTAATCAGGGGTGGGCACCAGTGTACAGAAAAGAAGAGGTTGTTTAAGTGAAGAGATTGACAAGAAGAAGTAACGTTGGAGAAGGGCTTCCTGCAAGTCACTTGAATTTAATGGTTATGGACACTACAAGTCAAGATACACTCACAGAAATTCTGGAATTATTAGCGGCCTATGAAGATACTGGATTATCACCAGAAGAGATAGAAACTGCTAAGAGTGCGGCGAAGCTGTTTTATAAGGATTTTCCTAAAAATGTTGGGAAAGCAACTGATATGTTACCGACAGCACTTTTCAATGCTGATCTAAAAACTGATTAAAGGTGCATTTGATGAGGAATGGAGGCAGGTAAGTGAAAAGAGAAAACTATGACATAAAACAGGGGGCTAAAATAAATACTATAAAATTTGAAGGTCTGATTGCTCTTATAAAGGAAATAAATGATTCGGAGAACGTAGATGTCGTACATGTGATAAATTCTTTGCCTACAGAATTGGGAAGGAATCTTGCGAGATATATACTTGTGAAAATGAGAAATATGGATAGAATCGGAATTCTCTAAAGAAAGGAGAGTTGTTAATGGACGTTGTAGTTCAGTCAGATTATCAGGACATATATAGAATTACTGGCGGTGTCTTACTTGTGGTAAATAAGTTTAAACAGATGGAGATAGATGGAGTAAAATATCCAAGGGTGGACTACTGTAGAAGGAATAACTCAAGATTATATAAACAAGGCTGCCAGAATCATTTAAAGATGTTGACAAAAGAATACGTAAAAGAGAAATCCTGTTTCGGGCCAGCATGGAGTGTACCATCAGGAACAGTATGTTATTGCGACATACCAGTTGAAATTGCTTCAAAAGATGAATGGGAGTATCAGATCAAGACAAGTGGAGAGTCGTTTTCTGGAAGAGATGAAAATATGATTGAATTTTTGAGGGAGATTGAATTGATAATTAAAAAGACAGGTGAAGGAAGTTTGGTCGCCAACTCCACCTGTCAGTAAGCAACACCTAGCGGATAGCATAAGTGTTATTTCTAATATAACATTTCTAATGGCTTATTTCAAGCCGGTTATCCATCTATGAAAATTACAATGAAACTCCGCTTTTATTCGGTGGTTGCAAACACTGAGTTTAAGCGTAACAAATAAAAAATAAGAAAGGTAAAACAGTAAATTCTAGGATAAAGAGAATGCGCATTCCCTGTATATAGGGAAAATTTGAATACAGAAAATAAATGCGGAGCTTTAAATAAAGTAAGGTTAACTGGAAATATTTTATTTTCAGGAATTGGTGCTCAGGAACGAGGATTTGAAGACTCAGGATTGTTTGAAATAGAAGTATTAACTACATCTGACATTTGTAAGGAAGCAGTTCTATCTTACGCTGCTATCCATTGTGGATTGACATGTAAAATGGTTGAAAACTACCCTGATTATCCAACTAGGGAAGAAATGGCACAGCATTTAACAAATATCAACTTGGGATATGAACCAGACAAAAATAAGTATTACGATTGGTTCAAACTAATAAAGAAGAAAAATAAAGAACTTGAAAAGTATTGGTTGGCATGTAAATTAAGTAACAATCTTGGTGATATTAGTAAAATTGAGGAATTACCATATGCTGACTTTTGGACAGTAAGTTTCTGTTGCCAAGATATTTCGGTGGCTGGAAAAATGAAGGGGTTAAAGCCCGACAGTGGAACGAGGAGTAGTTTGCTTTGGGATAATATTAAGTTATTAGAGAGAGCAAAAAATAATAGTACTCTTCCAAAATACATTATGTTTGAAAATGTAAAGAATTTGGTAAGCAAGAAGTTTATTAATGATTTTAATGATTTAATTGATGTGCTTGGAGAACTTGGATTCAATACATATTGGAAAGTGATTAATGGAAAAGACTGTGGGATTCCTCAAAATCGTGAAAGAGTTTTTGTTATCGCAATTCGTAAAGATATTGATACTGAGAAATTTGAGTTTCCGACTCCATTTGATAATGGATTAAGGCTCAGAGATATTCTTGATACTGTTGTCGATGAGAGGTTTTATCTATCAGATGAAAAGGTAAAAGATATGATCTCTAATATGAGTCCTTGTTGCAAAAATAAAAACTCTGTTATTCGAATTGGTAAAATCAATTCATCTCAGGACGGACTGGTTGTTGACATCAATGGATTGTCTCCAACCCATACATCTGGGCATGGAAATTCACCTAAGATTATAACAGTTGGTAATGTTAATCCGTCTGGTAACGGAATGAATGGTAATGTATTTTCTGACAATGGTTTGGCACCCACATTAACTACTAATAAAGGTGAAGGGAATAAGATTCTAATCAATAAGGAGTCGAATGAACTTCAGCAGGTTGGCTCCATAAACAATTATAACGATGATGCTAATCGTGTTTATAGTGATAATCTTGCAAGAACGCTAAAAAGTGAAGCTGGTGGAGGGGGTGCTAAAACTGGCTGGTGTCAAACCAGCGTAGAATGTAACCACACAGAATTTCCTTGTATTTATGATGATAGGGATAAGGGGTTTGGAGTAAAAACGTCTGATTATTGTCCCACTCAAAGAGCTGAAAGATTTGGAATTAAGTGTATTGAAGTAACCAAGAGGGTGAGAAAACTTATTCCTAAAGAATGCTGGAGACTCATGGGGTTCAGAGACTCAGATTGCGAAGCAGCTTCGAATATTGGAGTAGCAGATTCACATTTATATAAGGAAGCTGGCAATTCTATTATAACAAACTGCGTCAGACTTCTGGCGGAGCATTTGTATAAGGCTCAATATGATAATACATATAAGTGTACCGATGAAAATTTTACACAACCACAGGTGGATTAAATTCTGCTTGTGGAGATCAACCAGTGTTATTAGGCGGAGTTGGAGAAATAAACTTTGGGAAGCAATACAGACAAGGGAATCGAATTTATGATTCAAATCATATTGCAATGTGTGTTCTGTCTCAACCAGTGGGAAATGCGGGGGGATATAGTTACTTATATGCAGTATATGAACCAATTTGTGCTGCTATGAGAGGCAGATACGATGAAGATGGCAAGATTCAACAGCAATTAGAACCGAGATATGATGGTTTAACCAACACAATTACAACGGTTACTAAGGACAATTTAATTGTAGAGAACAGATGAAATTAAAGTTTGCTTCAGAATGGAGGTAATTAAAATAAAGAAAGGTATCGTCGGTTTTATCAAAAGAATTATTGGATATTGTGACGGTTGCAGAGACTGTAAGAATAGATTTTTTAAATATCCTAAGAGGTTTCGTATGAGAACTATGTACGAAGATGAAGAATCAAATTACATAACGTGTTGTAAGGGATATTTCGAAAATGTTATTAAACCATATTGGGACGAAAGATGGGAAGAGTTTTATTCTTCCAGATTGTAGGGAGGAATTGATTGAAAACTGTAGCTAACTTTAGATGTAAAGAATGTGATGATATTTTTTGGGCGGAATCCGGCAAATGGACGAAGTGTAAATGTGGAAAGTGCGAAGTTGAACCGCTTGAAATGGGTAGCACGGCGTATAGGGGTAAACAGTGCTTCGAGAGGCTTAAAGATGGTGAAGACCACACATATTACGATGAAAGCGATTTTTATATTATGGAAGGGGAGGTGCTAGATTTATTTAATAAGATGAAGCAGATGTGCGAAGAACTAGACTTTCACATATACGAATCATTCAAGAAAAGCGAAGATGGAGATGAATATTTATCTTATATAAATTACACAAACTCAGACCTGATTAATCATAATGAGATGAACGAAGTACAATTTTGCGTAAGATTTGATAAGTATTTTAATGCAGGGGACTATATTGGCAGACTAAATTCCTTTTACGAATTTCTTTTATATTTAAAAAATAATCCGGAGCTTCTAAAAAAGCGAAAAGAATTATTGGACTATTCTTATAAAAATGATGTTGAGTGGGATAGGAAACAAGTAAAAGATTATGATTATACGTTTTATTTTTAGAATAGAAACAGAGTTTAATTGGAGGGAAGACGTAAACATTAGAAGACTTGGTTTTGAGAGAATTATGAAATGACGATTTCAATTGGTAAACCCATATTTAGCCGAGAAAAGTGCGAGGGAATAAAACTCCCTCGCAGGTGAAAACTATCGAACAATGCTATATTTTCTATTACAATTTGGACAACAAAGACCTACACTAGGCCAGTCCTGTTCGAGTTTGTCCTTCCAATATGTGATTGGAACACGACCGCTGCAATTTGAATAATGGCATTCAAAAGTATCATCTTCATTTTGAACAGTACTTAATGGCCCAGCAATTGAGCGTTCTTCTTCTACTAATATCTCATGCATAATACCACCTCCATATTTGATTCTTAAATTATACAGGTTTTTAGCGGTGGTGGCAATGCATTATGAGAAAGGGATGCTTTATATGACTGTACATTTATTGTAAGAGTGTAAATTTTTGAAAACGGAGAAGTAAATTATGGAAGTTACTATCGGGGATAAGATTTATATTTCAAATGAAAAGAAGCCGTATACCGTAAAAGCTAGAGACAATAGATACATCATTTGTACAAAACCATTCAATCCTCAAAGAACAGTCTTATATTTCATAATTGATTTAGAAGCAAAACGTAGAGCACCAGATGATAGAGTATTTTGTTCTGGGTATGAGACAGATGAACATTGTATGGCAAGATTAAGAGAATTACAGAGTGGCAAGATTGGATTGAGTTGGCGGAGAGGTATTCCACTGGACGTTGATGTGGAATAGAAATTGAGATATTGCCAATAGAAGTAACGATTCAACGGAGAATTAAATTATTGAAAGGTGGTGAAAAGTAGTGCATCCGAACAAATTTTTTAAGGAAGTATCCTGCAAGACAGGGTTAGATATTTTTGAAATATTCGATGAAGATATTAAATTGAAATTGCAGAATGTTCATCCTAAGAACTTCCTTAAAACAAAAATAACGTTACCTGTCTATAAGGTCACACTAGATTATTATACAGAAAATGATAATCACAAGATTGTCGAGCGATATATGGTTATGGATAGCCCTGGTGAAGAAGAATTTTCTGATTTTTGGGCAGATATTTATTGCCGCGATTATAACCAAGAGAATCCGGATAGGCAAATGAAAAATTTGACTATAAATGATGTTGTACATATATGTGACGCTGTGCTACCAATTGGTTGTTGATAGATGTCGATTGTATTTAGAACCTTTATTTATTAAAGGTTGTCACGAGGTTGCAAAAATGGATCGTTGATTTAAAGCAATCGAAAAAGGAATGTGATAGTGACGTAAAAAGACACTCACTAAGTATGGCTTTACCTCATAAAAAGCGAAATTGATTTTTATGAGGAGAATACATATTGACATTAGAACTAGGTGAGATTTTTAATACATTGCCTAAAGACGTAATAATAACCAACAATTTTATAAAGGCATGGAAAATAATAAATAACCCAGATTACGAAAAGATAGTTTGCTCTATTTCCGGTGGCTCAGATAGCGATGATATGTTAGATATTTGCTATAAATGCGACATAAATAAAAAGATTGATTATGTGTGGTTCAATACCGGCCTGGAATATGAAGCTACCAAAGAACACTTAAAATACTTGGAAGAAAAATATGATGTTGTTATCAAGGAAATTAAAGCAATAAAGCCAATTCCAGTATCTTGTAAAGAATACGGGCAGCCGTTCATTTCTAAGCAGGTTAGTGAATTTATCGGACGATTGCAAAAATACGGGTTTAAGTGGGAGGATAGAACTTTTGATGAATTACTTGTTAAATATTGTGTTGAAATTCCTGAATCCGAAGCAGTTAAAAACGGGAAGATTAAAAAAGGAATTGCAAAACATCAGGATAAGTATTGGAGAGGTTGCGTTTCAGCTCTAGAGTGGTGGTGTAATACTAAGAAGTCTAAGAAATTAGGAATTACACAAAACAAATGGTTAAAGGAATTTTTAATTGCCTATCCTCCGTTAGATATACCAATATCAAATAAGTGTTGCATAGGAGCTAAAAAGGCTGTCATTCATAAATTACTCAAAGAAGGAGGTTATGGACTTAGCATCGTCGGAATTAGGAAAGCAGAAGGTGGAGCAAGAGCAACTGCTTATAAGAATTGCTTTGACGAAAACGATGATTCTTGTGATAATTATAGGCCATTATTCTTTTATAAGAATGATACGAAAACTGTCTATGAAAATCATTTTAATATTTGCCATAGTAAATGTTATATGGAGTATGGTCTGAAAAGAACTGGTTGTGCCGGTTGCCCCTTTGGTAGAGATTTTGAGTTTGAACTAGAAGTAATACAGAAATATGAGCCAAAACTATTTGCGGCGGTAAATTACATATTCGGCAAAAGTTATGAGTACACAAGACGCTATAGAGAATTCTGTAAGATGATGAATGAGCAAGAGAAACAAAATAAACCAAGGAAATAATTCTTTGATTGGAGGATAGATTTGAAAACCAAAATATACCGTCTAAACTATGCGCACGAAGAAAACATTATGGGTAAAAGGATTGAAATAAAAGCAAGTGATTATCCAAATACCTTACATATACCAACAGAACAAGAGTTGGTATCAGTTGTAAAGAAAAATGGAGAGCCGTGTGTCATAGATAAAATCAATGAAATAATTGACTATATTAAATTACCTTGGTATAAGAAGTTATTTTATAAAAGCCAATGAAACAGTACTTTGCTTGGAGGTGATAAGGTGTCATGTGATTTTTGCAATGTAAAATGTAATACGTGTATCCATAAGGGAGAGGAGTATGATATCTCTGATTCATGGGAGGATTCTGGCCCAATAATGGTATCATACTGTAGTAATGATGAGAACTGCAACGATTACGAAAGAGACGGTAACTTTTGTAAGATGTGTGGAAAAAAATTAAATTTGAATATTCGGAGGAGATATGAACAGAGAAGACGAATTAAAATTAGAAGCAACAATCAAAGAAAACATGGAGAAGGTAAGATTTGAAGGATTGGCTGCTGGAGCAAAAGGGATTGCCGGTGCCATCTTGGAAATTTGCAATGATAAGAATATTAAGAACGATACTGTCAGGATCAATAAGATTAGAGATTTCTGTGTGACAGGACTTGGATTGAAGAAAGGAAACAATCAGTGAATCTAGTTGAATGTTATATTGAAAAAGTATTATCTGTTGAGGATAATACCTCAGAATTTACTACATACATGCAAACAGAAGGGGATCACCCAGAATTTATTGCAAACGAGCCATACTTAAATGTAATTTGTGTGGTAAATTGCTATGGGAGAAGATCAACAGAATTACATTTATGGAGAAAATCAGAGTATGAAAAGTATTTAGAGCAAGGATATTATCTTGCATAGTTACCATAAAAACATTCTTCTATACAATAATAGAACCTTTACTCTCCTCTGGGCATTTTGCAACTAAAGTTTTTTGACCTTTATTAGTCGTAAATTTTAATTTTATCCTGTTATTCTCATCAAAAATAGTAACACCTCTTTCAATAGGGAAAGATATAAAACCTATAAAACACTGGTTCCCAGTTAGTTGAATCGGAAGATTTTCAGAAAAGAAACGCTCAGTCCGTGGAATATCTGATTCTGGGAATTTTGGATAATAACGTTCACCTATCCACTTATGATTTACATAACAGGGATATTCCTTATCTGAGGTGACTATTGAGATTCTTGTAATTGCAAATGGACTTGTTGAGTGGTTAATGATACATAAAAGGAAGGTATATTCATCTCTCAGAGATATATCGCTAAATTCATAATTTTGAATGTCTATAGAGAAACGAGTGAGTTTCCTTAATGCCGTGTAAATTATCTGAGATATGGATAGAAATAAACTTAAAATAGCAATTGTAAGTGTAACTAAATCTTTATGAGAAACCAAATAATTAATCATTAATATTCTCCTTAGATTTTATACACTGATTATATCACATTATTAAAAAAACTAAAAGAATAAAATATCAATTTGCTATACGATATCAAGAACGTAGAGACAATTAGTGCCAGGAAAAAGAAAGTTAAGACAATAACAATATTTCAATAATCACAAGCAAAGTGTAGTTTTATAAACTTAGAAATAAATAAAGAAAACTGTTGACATGCACCGAGATAGGTGTTATCATTATGAATGTACAGATAAATAAAGAAAACCAAGAAGGAGGTAACAAGATGAAAGGTAGTAAAACAGAGTATGCAAAATTCAAAAGTATCATGAGCAAGGTAAAGAAGAACAGGCCAGAGGTTGCAGCCAACGGAAAGGTTAAATGGGGAGCTGGTAAGTAGAGAGGGGTATTACATAATGATGATTAGTTTATTTGATGGATTCTTTGCTTTTAACATTGATTGGAAGGCAGTGGTGGCAATGTCGGCAGCACTGGCCGTAATTACATTATGGAGTTAGAGAGAGGAAAGAAGTCAATGGTTGCTATAATATGTATTTTACTTGGAGTGGCATTAGAGATCATTAAGGCTAATAACTGGTTTATTGTTCCAGATGTTGCCACATATGTTGTGTTTGGACTTGGCGGATTCTTAGCTTTGGTCAATGTTATCACATGGATTGGAGCAAAAAGATCTGTGAACAAAGTAGCAAAGAGGTTCAGATAGAATTGTGATTTAATCCTAAAAAGATAATAAAAAGAAGGTGAAGCATGTACGAAGAAATGGAAGAGGAGTTTCAACAGTTTCTAATTGATATGGAAGAAACTGAAAACGCAATGGTATTCGCCCGATACATGGACGAATACGATTATGAAGACAGCTATGGAAACAATGAAATTTACGAATATCAAGAAAAATTCGCTGAAAAGGTTGAGGATTGGTTAAGAGAAAATAAGCCTGGTAAGTACATAGTAACCCGTGGATATTATATTGGGATCATGATACCAGATGAAGCAAGACAACGCAGAATGTCACAAAATACAATTGAAGAAATGATTATAAGATAGGAGGTATTGCATTGGCAATCAATATTAACGGAAACAATTTTACAGATATGAAAAAAGCAACAGAGTATTTTGAGAAGAAGTTGGCAGAAAACAAAACTCCATTAAATATCATCAATATGGAAACGGCGAAACGTACTTCTTTTGATAATATTAGGAACAACAAGTTAGCGCCCGTTCTCGAAGTTGTAGATGAAATGGTTCGTGAATCTATTACCAAAGGGGAATTCAATTGCTTCTTGAAAAATGATATTTTCTCTGATGAAAGCGATGATTCGAGAAACTTGATAGATATATTAGAATCATTAGGATACCATGTAATTCAAAGTTGTCAGGGATTAAAAATCAAATGGGATTAATTAGTAACTCGTCAACAAGTCAACTTACATAATGGAGGAATTTAATAGTAACGCAAAAAGTATGGATAATACCGTTTTTGGTAGGGTATTTCGGATACCTTATTATTTTTGCACCTTTTTTAAGGTTTAATATAGATTTTCCATAGAGTGAGGCTCATGTTATCGCCGGTGAGAGCTGGTGTTTACATAAAAAATAATTTAAGAAAGAGGTGTTTACCATAGGAGGAGAATTAGGAATTAAGGTAATGAAAGTTAATCCCGATCGTGACATTGTAAGGCCATATAAAGGTATTGGAGTTAAGAGCATGATGGATTTATCTCTATTTGGAGATGACAATCACTGGTTGCATATTTGCGGAGATAATGATTGGGGATATTTGTCGTTGGAAGTAATTAAACCGATCTTACAAGAAGCAAACAGCATTTATTGTGAAATTCTTAAGAATATTGATGACTGTAAACCAGAAGTCATACTTGTTGGAAGAAACGAATTTAGAATGCTGGACATTTTACATATAGCTAGAGACGGTGAAGAGGGTATTTCTATTATCAAGGGCATACCCGTTGTTAAAGGAAATTTCGATAATGGAACCAAGTATCTGGGAACTAAGAATGAAGAAGATTCAGAATTACCATTTAAATAATAAGGAGAAATTGAATGTCAGAAAATTATTTTAAGGAACTTTACAATGTTGATGTTAAGGAAAAGGTAAAACAGAAAAATGGATTGAATTATTTATCCTGGGCTGCTTGCTGGGCAGAGGTAAAAAAACTCCACCCTGACGCTACTTATCGAATTTATGAGGAAGTGCTTTCTTATGCTCCAGATGGAACTACTCCAATGAAAACTCGTCCCTGGTTTGATGATGGGAGAACTGGTTGGGTAAAGACAGGAGTTACAATCAACGGTATTGAGCATGTTGAGGAATTGCCTATAATGGATTTTAAAAATAATTCCATTTCTTCAGAAAATATTAAATCTTCAGAAGCAAACAAATCTATTCAGAGGTCATTAACAAAAGCCTGTGCTCGACATGGGTTGGGATTATACATATATGAAGGTGAGGATCTCCCGGAAGAGAGTAAAGAGTTAGAAAAACTCAGAACTGAATGTTACAAGCTGGTCACTGAAAGAGCCAAATTATCAGAGGCGGCAAAGAATAAAGTTGCTGATTTCTGCAAGTCTGCTGATGAAAAAGCAAACGGAGATCCAAGAATTATGGAAGATATTGACACATTAAAGACACTGAAAACGCAGCTTATGGGAATTAGAAAATAGGAGGAATTTAGAATATGGGACTTAGATCAGGGAATCAGTATGGAACCTTAGCAACGGTATGGAAAGTAAATGCTCCAAGCTCAAATGGTAAAACGGTTGATGTACAGATTACAACAAGTAAGAAGAATAGGCAAACAGACCAGTATGAAACGGATTTTAATGGGTATGTAAGGTTCTGTGGTGATAGAATGGTTGAATTTGCTTCCAAGTTAAAAGAGAAAGATAAGATTGATATTGAGGCATTTGATGTAACAAATAAATACGATAAAGAGAAGAAGATTACTTATTATAACGTATCGGTATTTGCTGCAAAAATGCACGAGTATGATAACCAGAACAATTCTTCTCCATCAAATTCGGCAACCGGAGATGGATTTATGAGTATTCCAGACGGAGTAGAAGATGAGGGACTTCCATTTAACTAAGAGGTGAATTATGTCAGATAAAACATACAAATGCGCCTTTAAGCATTGTAAACATGAGTCCTGCGAAATACCGCAGGACGAAGCTATAAAAGTTGGCAATAGATATATGCACCCTGACTGTGCAAAAATCAGTGAGAATATAGCAAAGGTTAGAGATTTTTACTATGAAAACATTAGCAAAACTGTTGTCATGAAGCAGTTGGTAAGTGTCATTAACAACCTTGTATTTACAAAAGAAATTGACTCCGAATATTTACTATTTGCATTGACTCATTCGGTATCAGCAAAGATTCCTGTTAAAAGTCCATATGGACTTCATTATCTAGTGGACAATCAGAGAATCAAGGATTTATGGAAAAAGAAAAAGGCTACAGAGATTGCCAATGAGATAAAAAAAACTGCTGACTCTGCTGAGATGGAGCCAGTTAAGTCCACTGGATTTAATTATAGTTCATCTGGCAAGGTTGGTTTTGGAGGTATATTGAAGGGAGGAAATTAGTGGATTTAAGCGAAATTTCTGACTATAAAGCAGAAGCCGGTGTGATATCAACTTTAGTGTATCACCCAGAATTCATTTTACATAGCAACTATTTACATGAAAAGTATTTTTACAACGTTGACAATGCCTGTATTTATTGGGCGATTAAGGAACTTTTTGCTCAAAAGATCACAAACATAACAGCTTTGAATATTGAACAAATGCTTGATTCTAATAAGGCTGTGAGAAAGAAAGTTCAGGAATACAATTTGCCAAGTATCCAAGAGTACATTGACCTTTGCTTTAATACGAAGAGAGATAGTGTTGAAGAGTATCTACTTCTTGTTAATCGTGTTGTGGAGTTGGCGTTTAAACGTTCTTTTTATAAAAAAGCAAGTGACTGGCAGAGAATGTGTTCTAACGAAGACATTCATTTAGACGATATGAGTAACACCGTTTATAAGGAACTCAATGAACTGACAACGAGTTTTGTAACTGATGGAGAGATAACAACTTTTGGCTCAAAAATTAAAGATATTTGGCAGAAGATAAAAGAAAAGAAAGAACGTGGAGAATCTTATGGGCTACCTTCATTTTTTCCTAGTATAAATGAATTTTTTACATATGAAGAAACTGAATTGGTTGTAATAGAAGCAAGAATGAAAAAAGGTAAGAGCTGGCTGGCAATGATTGAAGCTCTACATAAAGCAATGAACGGGGTCCCCACATTCGTTCAGGATAGTGAGATGAGCGACGAAAACTGGTACGTAAGAGTTTTGTCTTACTTAAGTGGTATATCAGTCTATCGGATTAAGAATTCTATTTTAACAGAGGAAGAAGAATTAAAGGCAGAAGAAACCAACAATTATATTGAGTCGTTACCTTTGTTTCATAATTTTGACCCATATATTACAAAAGAGAAATTTTACTCTATCTGTGCACAAAAGAAAAGTGAAATGGATTTGAAGTTTGTTGTGTGGGATTATATCAAGTGCGCCGACTCTATTCTTAATTCTGCTGAAAGAAGTGCTTATATGGCAGGTATTACTAACTGGCTAAAAAACATTATTGCCGGTGATTTAAAAATGTCTGTTCTAGCATTCTGCCAATTGAGCCGCCAAAACGAGGTTGCTGAATCAGATGGTATAGAAAAGTATTGCTCAGTAGCCTGTAAGTGGGAAGAAAAAACGAATGAAGAGTTGGTTGCAGATGGTAAAGAATGTGGGACCCATAAGTTTACAGTGAAATTAAATAGATTAGGAAAGCCACATTCGGGAAGCGGAGATTATATTGATATGATGTTTACCTCTGAAAAAGTCGGAATCAGAGAAGCCAAGCAGCATACTGAAAGCACACCATTTAGTTAGGAGGTGAGTCCCGTGGCTCTATATGATGAAGATATGCTAGAAGAAATTAATAGCAACGTTGATCTGCTTGATTATATTGGAAACACCATGGAGTTAAAACAACGAGGTAAAGATTATTTTGGGCATTGTACTTTACATATAGACCGCACCTCTTCATTTTCGTTAACTCCATCTAAAAACAAGTTCTTTTGCTTTAGTTGTGGAGCAGGCGGAGGAATTATCCAATATCTGATGCTTTATGAGAAGTTAGGTTTTGATGATGCAGTACAAAAAGCTTCACGGTTAGCTGATGTAGATTTAAAGGCGATGTGCCAATCGGAGACAGTTAAGCTCAACAAGGTTATACGAAAAATTCGTAACAACAAGACAGAGGATATTTCTTCTCATGAGATTTTAGATATAGAGAAATTACTTAAATACCAAGATGTTGAGATTCATGAGTGGATAGAAGAGGGGATAGATTCAAGCGTATTAAGACTGTTTGGAGTCAGACTTGATAATCGTGGAAATAGAATCGTATATCCTGTTTTCGATATGGACGGAAATCTGATCAACATTAAGGGAAGAACCTTATGCAAAGAATTTAAGTTTTTTGGTATTCAAAAGTACATAAATTACTACCCTGTGGGAACGGTTGACTATTTCCAAGGAATGAATATTACATTTCAACACATTAAAGAATCTGGCGAAATAAAGATTTTTGAAAGCATAAAGAGCGTTATGAAACTTTTCACCTGGGGAATTAAAGACAGTGCTTCCGCTGAAAAGCACACTTTAACTCCAGAGCAGATAAAGATCTTGATCTCTACAAGAGAAATTAAAAATGTTGTTTTTTGTTATGACTCTGACGTGTCTTATAAGGAACGGAAAGTTAAGGAGAATATTGATCTGTTAAAGCGTTTTGTAAATGTGTACGTGATTATTGATAGAGAAAATCTACTGGGAGGAGTAGGAGCAAAAAATGCTCCGGTAGATTTGGGTCGAGATATATGGGAGTCGCTTTATGCAACAAAAGTGAAAATCAAATAAAGGAGGATATGATTGGGAGAATATAGAGAGAAGATACAAGATATGAGGTTTTCGTTTAGTAGATGCCACTCATTCGAAGGGTGTAAGTATGAGTGGTACTTAAACTATCTTTTGAAAGACGAAAATGGGAAAAGAATATATGAGAACGAACAGAATTTTTATGCAGCATTTGGACATTTCTGCCATAGTATTTTAGAAAAGATTTCCCTGAATGAAATTGGATTAGCTGAAGCAGTTGAATACTATAAAGAAAAATATGATGAAGAAATTCAATGTTGGGATATCCCTGAATCTACAAGAGAAAAGTACTTTTTTCAGGGGCTAGATTATTTTGCAACATTGGAGATGGATTGGCTTGAAAAATATAAAATTCTCGGGGTAGAGAAAAAATGTGAGTTCTCAATAGGAATCAGGAGCTTCGTGGGATATATAGATTTATTACTTCAAGATAAAGAAACTGGGGGAATTGTAGTCTTGGATCACAAATCAAGCGAATATCCCATTGGTAAAAAAGGTAAGGTATTAAAGAAAAAAATAGCTGATTATGAAAGTTATAAGAAGCAGTTATACATATATAGCATTCAAGTATTCAATGAATATGGCGTATATCCAGAAAAAATTGTCTGGAACTATTTTAGAGATAAGGAATGGCTTGAACTTCCTTTTATAAAAGAGGAATATGAAGAATCTTTATCATGGGCGAACAATTTGATTGATCTGATAGAGGAAGAGGAGAATTTTGTCCCAACAATGGATTATTTTTACTGCCGCAATCTGTGTGGTTTTAGAAACTCCTGTGATTACAAGTTGATGGGAGGCGAGTAATTGTCTTTACTGGAAGATGCAAAAAAAGCAGTAGGAAGACTCAACTTTAAATTCCCATATGCTTTAGAAACATGGATTAACGATATGAATATGCTTATGGAAAATTATCATAAGCACACTACTTGGTCTGATTTGATACAGATTGATTCTGCGACTGACATTCATGAGTTTATGGAACATTCTAATTCGTATGGTTGTCAATGCTACTTTTCAGGAGAACATGGTTATCCAGGAGAATGGCTATATGTATATGACGTATGTAAAAATTCACAAGACGTAGAATATCGCAAAAAACATAAGTTATCGAAAGAAATTAAGTTCAGGTATTCTGCTGAAGTGTATTGGGTCAAAGACATAAATGAGATTAACCGAGAAGAATATGTTGATAAAAAGGGTAAGACACAAGTAAGTGAAAAACGAGATAAGACAAATTGCCATATGGTAATTGTTGCTCGAACATATCATGCTATGAGAAAACTGAATTACATAATCTCATGCGCTCATGGTGAAGGATTTTACGCAAAACCAAGGATAGACTTAAACATGTTATTCCAGCTTGATAAAGATGATGTTTATATCACCTCTGCATGTGTTGCAGGTTGGAAATATGAAAACGCAGAAGATATATGGCTAAAAATATGGGAGCATTTTGGAGACAATTTCTTTCTTGAATATCAGACCCATAATACCATGCCACAGAAATTATTGAATGACAGAATATATAAAATGTCTAAAAAATATGGCATTCAAACGATTGTAGGACTGGACACTCATTACATAAATGAGGAGGATCGGATTAAAAGAGAAAATCTTCTTCAACGAAAAGGGCAACATTACGATGATGAAGAAGGCTGGTATATGGATTTTCCTATCGGCAAGGAGACATATAGGAGGTTAATTGAACAAGCAGTTTTGCCTTCAGAAGAAATTGTTTATGCGATGATGAATACCCATGTTTTCATTGACGGTTGCGAAGAACTAACATACAAGACAAATTTTAAAATACCAATTGCCCCAATGTACGAACAATATAATTATGATGAAAGAGTAAAAATTCTCAAGGATATTTTATATGAGAAATATGGCGAGGAAGATATAGATCATAGGACTAAAGATAGAGAAGAGGGCATGTTATATGAGCATGGAGAAATTGAGTCTAGTGGAACTACCGATTACTTTTTAACCAACTACGAGCTTGTAAAACTGGCCGTTAACAAATATGGTGGGCAGCTGACAACTACATCAAGAGGGAGTGCGAGTTCATATTATTCAAGCAAGTTGCTAGGGTTTACCACAATGGATAGATTCGAATCTGAAGTTCCGATATATCCAGAACGTTTTATTACAAAAGATAGGATATTATCTTCCCATCAAATGCCAGATATAGACTTTAATGTTTCAAATCAGGAACCTTTTGTTTTTGCTGGGAGAGAACTGGTGGGAGAACATGGTTGCTATCCCCTGTTGGCAGTCGGTAAATTGGGTGAAAAGTCGGGTTTTAAGCTATATGCAGATATAAAAGGACTTGAACCCAGTGTGGCAAATGAGATCACTTCTTCTATTGACCAGTACAACGAGGCTCTGAAACAGGTAGATGACGAAGAAGATAAAAAAGATATTCACATAGAAGACTATATTACCAATAAAGAGCATTTAAAGATATTTAATGATAGTAAGCCGTACCAAGGAATTATTGAACAAGCAAAGGTTCATGCTTGTGGGTTCTTCTTATTCAATGGAAATCTTGAAGAACAAGATGTTATCGGATATGGAGATATTCGTTATGAGATAGGGTTAATAAGGTGTCATTCTGAAAGCACTGGAAAATCCACTGTTGTAGCGAATATCGAGGGAGGTTTGCTTGATTCATATGGTTATGTAAAAGATGATTTTCTTATCGTAGATGTCGTAGGGATTATTCATAAATTATATGAGAGTATCGGAAGAAAAGTGCCAACGGTTGCAGAGTTGCGGAAGATGGTTTCTGAAGATGAAAAGGTTTGGAAGCTATATGAAATCGGAGCTACTTGTTGTCTAAATCAGTGTGAGAAAGCAAGCACCACAAAGAAAGTAATGAAGTTCAAACCTAAGAATATCAAAGAATTGGCTGCATTTATTGCAGGTATTCGCCCGGGATTTAAGTCCCTAATTGATGGTTTCCTAAATAGGATTGATTATAGCAACGGAGAAAAAGCTATCGATAAACTCCTAGAAGATTGTTTTCACTATATGCTGTATCAAGAAGCAGTTATGAAAATCTTCTCTTATCTAGGTATTCCGATGAAGGATAGTTATGACACCATCAAGAAAATCAGTAAGAAGAAGTTAAAAGGCGAAGCACTTGCAAAAGTCGAGACTAGCCTAAAAGAACATTGGTTGCAAAATATCGGAAATCTGGATAATTTCGAGCCAGTGTATAAAGTTATCAAAGATAGTGCCAGATATAGTTTTAATGCTCCTCATGCTTTGGCTATGGCAAATGATTCTCTCTATGAAGCATGGCCTAAAGCTCATTATCTTTCTAAATTCTATGAAGTGACATTAAATCATTATCAGGATAAGGGGGATAAGAATAAAGTAGCTGCCTTAACAAAAGAAGCTATGACAATGTTTGGGTATACTATGGGAACATATGAGTATGGTAAAGACAACACTAAATTCACGGTTGATGATGAAAGCAAGATTATTTATCCTAATCTGTCCAGTGTTAAGGGGATAGGAGAAAAAGCCGTTCGTGCAATTATGGATATTTATGAACAGGGGGTAGATGATTTTGTTGATATTTACGTATCCATTAAAGGTACAAATATAAATGTGACGGTATTTAAAGACTTAGTAAAGATAGGTTATTTTAATAAATTCGGTTCTATTAAAAAACTTCTTACCATTACTGGAATAGTTGATTATTGGAAGGGAAGTGAAGGAAAGGGAAGAAAAACTGTAAAGAAGGCAGAAATTCCCGATCTCCATATTGACGAAGAAATAGTCAAAAAATATGCCACAGACAGATTGGCTTCTGGAAAAATTAGCGACGCACAATACAGTAACTTGAACTGGGTTGGGCTATGTAAGGAACTGGCGAGTTACATTGACGAGGAGGAGTTTGGTGTAATTCAGCTTGTGAAATTCCAGTATGAAGTGTTGGGTTACGTTGATTATGTAGATGATACTCTTGAATGGAGATATGTAGTAATTACAGATATAAACACGACATATTCGCCTAAATTCAACGCTTATAGTATTGGCAAAGGTAAGACCACCGAAATGAAGATACATAAGACCATAAACAAAAGAGATAAAGCAATAAAGACGAGTTTTAATGAAATACCTGTTCAAGATGGAGACATTATTTACATAAAGGATGTTAAAAAACAGCCTAAAAAACAAAAGGTTAATGACGAGTGGCAAATAGTCCCCGATGTTTACGAATGGTGGATTAAAGATTATATAAAAATGGCATAGGACGGTGAATCGTATTAAAAATTATTACACAGATAAGAAATACAAGGAACTTTTATCTCACATGGTTATACTCTGCGATACGAAAGAAAAGAGCAATGAAAATATAATAAAATATTTTGATGAAAATGGAATTGCGTATAAAAAACGTTCTCTTAAAACAGGCGATTATTCAATTATGGTAGAGGCTTGCCCGGAGTTGGGGTTTCTTATAGACACATATTTTACCGATGAATTGGTGATTGAGCGTAAAAACGGATTAAAGGAACTGGCTGGTAATTTGTCGAACAATCAAGATGATGACCGATTTATGAAGGAATTAAACAGAATGATTAATGTCTCAAACGTTTATCTTGTGGTAGAGAACGATAGACTGGACGATATTATGGAACACAATTACGATTCCAAATATAATGAAGATTCGTTTTTGAGAACATTACTAACATGGCAAAAGCGGAGCAATTTCTATCTGAATTTTGTTAATCGTGAGAACATGGGAAAATTCATTTATGAGATTTGCAAAAACTGTTTAGATAATAGCATTTTAAAATAGGAGGATAAAATTTGAAGAAAGAAATGTTTGAGAAAGAATTGGGATATATTGCAACAGAAGAAGTAAGAAAATTGGTCGAAGTTGGTTTAGAGAATTTGCCAGACTATTTCTTTTCAATGGCCGCTTCCACCACCGGAAAATATCATCCGTCATATGCTCTTGGAGAAGGTGGACTTGTTAGGCATACAAAAGCAGTTGCGTTATTTGCTAACTATATTTGCCAGCTAGAACAGACACAAAATGATCTTACTCAGGAAGAACGAGATTGTATGATTGCAGGTTCTATCTTGCACGATGGATTTAAAGAGGGGACTGGTGGGAGTAAATTCACCGTACATGACCACCCACAAATTTGTGCGAATTGGATATTAAGCAATGAGATTTTCAATGATTTCAATATGGACTACAGGAATAAAATTGCGGAAGTTATTTCCTCTCATATGGGACAGTGGAATGAAAATAAAAGAAGCAAGGTTGTTTTGCAGAAGCCAACAACGTCCATGCAGAAAATTGTTCATCTTTGTGATTATCTGGCATCAAGGAAAGATATTGAAATCCTATTTGATTCCAATGTGGAAGTGACAAAGCCAGACATTAATACATATACGTTTTCTTTCGGTAAGTATAAAGGACAGTTGATTACAGAAGTGGCAAAAGAGCATAAAGATTACTTAGAGTGGATGAATGGGAACATGACTATGAAAGAGCCGTTGAAAACATTTGTTTCCGAACTGCTTAAATGAAATGTGAATATATAGGTGGATTACCTTTTTATGAACCAAGCAATGAAAGGAGAATTGAGTTGAATATCGGAGAGGTTGTTGAAGAACTGATTAACTATAAAAGAGAATTTGGCATCTCATATCCTAGAGATGCAGCCATAAACGATGCTTGCAATATATTAAGCAGGTTGCCAAGAGATAAGAAAGCGGTAGACTGGATAATCGAAAATGGAGGAACCGAATGACGGATATTGAAAGAATCAAGGAGCTGACAAATCTCCTGAATCACCACAGAAATCAATATTATAACAAAAATAACTCTGAAATCAGCGACCAGGAGTACGATAAGCTGTTTGATGAGTTAAAAGAAAAAGAAGATAAAACAGGTTTTTGCTTGGCAAATTCACCGACGCAATCGGTAGGATATTTGGTGCAGAGCAAGCTTCAGAAGAGTATTCATGAGTATCCGATGTTATCCCTGGACAAAACAAAATCACCAGATGAGTTGTTGAAATTTATTGGGAAAAGAGACGCTGTTCTTATGCTTAAACTTGATGGGCTGACTGTATGTCTTACATACGATAATGGAGTGTTGCTTAAAGCAGAATCTCGCGGAGATGGTGCAGTCGGAGAGGATATTACCGAAAATGCGAAAACATTTTGCAATATTCCTCTTACAATACCATACAAGAATAAGCTTGTAGTATTTGGAGAAGCAATTATTGATTATAATACTTTCTACAAGATTAATAGTGAACTGCCCGACGAAAAGAATTATAAGAATCCACGTAATTTATGTAGCGGTACCGTAAGACAGTTAGATAGTAAGATATGTGCTGATAGAAAAGTGAAATTTATAGCATGGAGACTGGTTGAGGGGAGTGACGAAAACAACTTTTTCACAAGGTTAAATAAACTTGATGAATATGGCTTCGACGTTGTTCCATGGAGATTGATAGGTGAAGATATTCTAAATCAGTTGCAAAACATGAGAGTTACTGCCGAATCTTACGATTACCCCATTGATGGTTGCGTGGTGTCGTTTACTGATATTTCCTACATGGAATCGCTTGGAGCCACATCACATCATTTAAGAGGACAGCTTGCGTTTAAGTATGCAGAAGACCAGGAGTCTACTATATTAAGAGAAATCGAGTGGTCTATGGGTAAGACTGGTAATTTAACACCTGTTGCTATATTCGATCCGGTAGAACTTGCAGGAACTACAGTCAGCCGTGCATCCCTACATAATATCAGTATAATGAAGGATTTGGATATTAAAGTTGGTGCCAACGTGACGGTAGTTAAGAAGAACGAGATCATTCCGCAGATTATTGAATGTGACGCTGATGTAGCAGAGTTTGAAATTCCTGACACATGTCCAATATGTGGTGGTAAAACAGCGATAGTTAAAGTTAACGATACAGAGGTGCTTACATGTACTGACGCTGACTGCAAAGGAAAATTGCTTGGTAGGCTTACACATTATTCTAGTAAAAATGCATTGAATATTGACGGGTTATCTGAAGCCACGTTAGAAAAGTTCATGGAATTAGGTTGGCTAAATCAACTATCAGATATTTACACATTAGATTCCCATAAAGAAAAAATGGTCAAATTAGACGGTTTTGGCAAGAAATCAGCAGAGAAGTTATTAGCAGCAATTGAAAAATCAAAGAATACTACACTTGAACGATATCTCTATGGACTATCTATAGCCCTGATTGGCAAGACGGCCAGCAAAACTATCAGTAAGCAATTCAATGGAGATTATTCAAAATTCATCGAGGCGTTAGAAGATGGCTTTGACTTTACGCAACTTAACGATTTTGGAGCAACTATGAATAGTAGTATCTATGCATGGTACGAAAAATATAGCGATTCTGAGGACGCTTATATTCCAACGCTACTTGATTTTGAGAAGCCAAAAGCAGTTATAGTTGCTGATAATAATAAAGATTTATCAGGAATGGTATTTGTAATCACTGGTAACTTGACGCATTATTCCAATAGGAACGAATTGGTAGAAGAAATTGAGCGACTTGGTGGTAAAGTATCAGGTTCAGTGTCAGTGAAAACTACATACCTCATCAATAATAGCTTAGAAAGTAATTCTGGGAAAAATAAAAAGGCAAAAGAACTTGGAGTATCTATTATAACAGAAGAACAATTTATTTCCATGATTAAATAAACTTGATAGATATAAATAAAGAAAACCATTGACAAGAGATTGTTATGGTGATATCATTAATTCGTAGTAATAAATAAAGAAAACCGAAAGCGCATTAAGTTGTACTTTCTAGCGGTATAGTGAACAGGTTATCACGCTGGTCTTTGACACCAGAGAAGATGGTTCGATACCATCTACCGCCGTTACTTAATATAGAAGGAAGGAGAGAGTCATGTTAAAAGAATTGTTGGTTTACTTACATATTTTATGGGCTACAGAAAAAGAATTACGGTTGGAATTGTCACTCCTTAAACATCAATCCAAAATGGTAGATATCCATGAAAAGTATAAGGAATTTGAATTTAAGAACGGCGCGGCAAGAAATGAGTTTGATTATTTGCACACCGAGATCATGAACCGATTTTATCGTCGAAAGGAGGACGACTGATGATTTGTACATCATGTGGAAGCAATGCAGTTATACAGGTAACACATTTTGAGAAAGATAAACAAAGTAAATACTACAAGTGTAAGAATTGTAAAGCCAGAACTAACGAAAGCAAAACGTCATTTTATGAGATTTTAAAGAGGGAGGAGGAAAAGAGAGATGCCTACATATGAAATTAAATTTTACAGAGATAATGAAGAGATAGAGATTGATGAAATTCCAGAAGAATACTTGAACGGCATAATTCAGTCTTGTAGAAGTGAAATTGCCAGTAGAGAAAGATTTGAAAAAGTATTTAAGAGAATGGTAGGCAAGTAACTAAGGTTTCGAGGAGGTAAAAATGGAGAGACTCACGACGGTTCCACAAGCGTCCATGATCAAATGTTGTGGTTGCATAGAAGAATCCAATTGCTATAGTGATATATCATGTGATGAAATATTTGAGGGAATTAAAAAACTGAAAGCATATGAAGATACAGGATTGGAACCGGAAGAAATTGGATTCTTAGAACGAGATTTGGAGAAAAAAGTATGTACGGGATGTTGGCTTAAGGAGGGCAAAAAAATAGCTGAGAAGATATCTATGTTAAAGGAATTGCTTGAAGCGGCATCAGAAGAGATAGAAAATGTGTACGGTCATGATACAGAACTTATGGAGCGAATCAGGAATGCACTTTAATTCAGAAAACTGTGGTTTTATAGTGAAACGGGAAAAGGAGATAATATTTGGAAGATATTTTAGGAAGAGAATTACATGATGGAGATATTTGTGTTGGTAAAGGAACCGGTAGAAATGTAAGGGGAATGGACATAGGAGTATGGTCTGGTAAATCAATTGCATTCAAGGGTGGCAATAAGCGTTCCATGGGAGATGTATTTCTTGTGGTTAATCCTACAGAAGAGGAAATGGCAATTAAAAGAGATATTGAATCATCTCTTCAGAAAATAGAAAATAAGCGACAAGAACGAGATTCTATGAATACCATTCCATTATCCAAGCTTGAAGTTGGTGGAATTTACAAATGCACAAATGGACATTGCTATGTGTATCTTGGTAAGCGAAAAGTGACACTGAAAGATTTAGGTTATCACGAGAAAAAAGAAGATGTTCAGGAAGGTCATTGTTTCGTGTTTGTCTGCGAGAGCTATACAGACAAAGAGGTCAAAGAAGCTATTTTAAGTATTGGTACATATCATGGGAATCATTCGATTGCAGTGTTAAAAGGCGGTAAGAAACTTACGGATTTTGTAAGAAAGGCTGATTTACAATTTCCAATGGAGAATGAAGTAGAAAACCATTCCAGTTCAAGATACAGTTTCAGTTATCATTATAAATTAATTGTTGAGTAAGGAGAGCCTGAATGCGTTGGAATAGTAATACTACTGACGAAAATATTCTTGAAGATTTTATGTCTCACTTTCCATATGATTACGATAATATTAAACAACGAAAATTTGTATTTGAAAGTCTGATGTTTAAAAGGTATTTATTGGCAGTAAGATGGCAAATCCTGAAAGATGTCATTGAGGAAGATTTTGAAGAGATAAGATGTTTTGTATATAAAATTGTTAAGAAATTTTCGGAAATATGAAAGGAGTAAAATGAGTCATAATAAGGCATTAAGTTATCGAGAAAAGATAGAGAATTGGCGAAGAGTAAATCAGCCTGTTTTTGATGAATGGAACAGAAAAATATGTAAGTATTTCGAGGACAATCCAGAAGTAAAATCTATTACATTTACTATCGGAGACTCTGCACCGATAACAATTTGCCGTTAATATTCTTTAGCAAATTATTGTTTTATAAGGAGGAACGACGAGTTTGAGATTTTACTATGAAAACAACATGGGCGATTCAGGATTCTTTACATTAAAGAAATCAGAGATTGTAAAAGCAATTCAGTCTGCATGGAATATTGAGGCAAACCTATATATGGTCCCATCTGGAACAAATAATAAGAATCTTTTGAATCAATTTATTCATGGTAATATAAAACCTATTTTACTGCCAGATGAGGATAATGAGGTTATTAACGATTACCTAGAAGAATTTGGATTATATTTGATCGATGGTGATGAATATAGAGAGCTACGTTATATTAAATCAGGAGAATTAGCAATTGATCCTAATGACTATTCAGATATTTTGAGATTAAATTAGGTGGAGGTGATATATATTAAGACATTTTTAAAAGGATTATTGGCAACGGCAATTGGAATTTTATTGACTACATTAGAATTTGTACTGGTGATTTCATTTATAGCAGCCATTGTAGCAGCAATCATATTTCTGGTAAGTTTACTACCGTCAATCATTATCGGACTCAGGTTGATTGGAATAATAATTTTGTTACTGATATTACTGTTGTGGATTGCTGCGAATTCAGTAGATGCCTATAGAAATTTAAAAATGAGGGTTGAAAATGATTGATAAAAGCAAATTAAAAGAGGGAGATATTGTATGGGCATGTGCTTTCAATATTGACTTAGATAGACAATCTCATTTTGGAGGCAAGGTAGTTCATTCGAAACAGGAACCTATCAAGGGAATCATACATAATAAATATTTCCATGTCTTAAAGCAAGATGGTACTCCAAGAGCAAACGGTGTCAGTTTATATAGTAGGGATTTTGCTGAAACATACGAGGAATGCGTGGAGATTTACAATAAAAAGATTGGTGAAAAGATTAATAAGTTATGTAGAACAGTAAAGGAATTAAGGAAGGAATTGATTGAACGGGAGGAGAATATTTGAAAACAATTTCAAAGGTGATTTTTGAGAAGCACTATACAAGTCCTTCAAAATGGGGGCAGAAAATAGAAACCTACATTAAGATTGAACGACATTTTGATTTTAAGGAAGGAATCAAATATTCCGTTTGCACTCCAAATCATTCATGCTGTAAGAAGAAATTATTTGACGCTATGGTTTGGGCAATGGAACACGAAAGTATAAAAGGTATGAAGTATGAAGGACTTAAAGAGAAGATCTATAAACATAAATTATGGAACAAAATTGCTGAGTAAATGTCCATTTGGTTAAAATTATAGGAGGATAAATAAAATGGCGTATTTAAGTTATAACAATAAGTATATTGATATCAGCGATGAACTGGCTGAAAGATTAGAATTAGTAAATGATATTTGCAAGATACATAACGATGATATTCCTAAAGTAATCGAGTCTATGGCAAAAGAACCAAATTATATGATGGAGACATTGGAGGAAAATGTTTTAAAGTTGAAGCTATTCTCTAAAGATATTGCCAAGAAGTATAAGGAAGCAGTTGTTGAAGAAACAAATGCCTTATATGAAATCTGGGATAGCTGCGAAGAAAAACGAACTGCGGCCTATAACAAAGCAAAAGAAGTAAATGAGGTGCTTTATCAGACCTCCGATGTTATTACCAGTATTAAAAAATCATTAGATGGTTTCAACATATATGGGGCAGAAAAGGTATTGAGTTTACTTGAAAAGTTTAACTCTATGTCTGAGAAAGAAAAAAGTTTGTTTGAAAAATTATTGGAGGTTTCAAGATAAAATGATTCATTGGTTGCAATTTTAAAAGAAAGGATAGTACATAATGGCAAAAGTATATTTAGTAGAAGAATCGTGGGGAATATGCTCTGACTGTAGTACCGTAGCCGCATTTTTAGACGAAGCAAAGTGCGATAAATTTATTGAAGAACATATGATTCCAAGAAATGAAGAGATGGAACGACTAGAAACGTGTCGTAGGTGTAGATGCCATGATAAAGAGGATTTTAGTTACACTCATAAATATGACGAAATATTTTTATTAGAGAATGAATGTCCTCTTGCAAAAATTGGTGTTGATAGAAATGGTAAATATTGTGAAAACGAAAATGCCGATTATTATTTAATGAGTACGAATGACTATTCAAAATGGTCTATTGATATAACAGAATGAGAGGAGAATTAATTGAAGATCTTTGATTATGCGGATTTGGGTGGAAAAATTCTCTTGGGATTATTCAAGGCTTGGGATTACACCAGAATCAGACGGTATAACACCCATCGCTGAAACTAATAAATCCATAGAAATGGGTGATGTACTTGTTATTGACGATATGGCTTATACAGTTTCTTCCATGTCTGGTAGAGGTGATACATATTATGCGGCCTATGTTCAAAAACTGAAGAATCAAGATATTTTCGTCGGGAACAAAGAGCCAGCAAATCAGAACTATAAATCAGAAATTACCTGCCCTTACTGTGGCTGTGAAACCGAAAGCTGGGAAATGGACGACGAAGAAGATGATTATACATGTGGGAACTGTGGAAGTACATTTTCCTATCAGAGACATGTAACTGTTGAATATTGTAGTCAGCCTAAATATAAGGCTGAATCTAAGAGGTTGTGAGGTAAATAATGGAGAAAACCAAAGAATGGCATTATCTTGAAAATGAAAACAGGTGGTTACTATTATTTTGTCCATATTATAATGAGGAGATCGTTGCTCAATTACATAAAGATCAATGTGGAGATTGGTTACTTGATTCAATAGTTTTGAGATTAAAAGATGAATATATTGATAATTTCAATGACCACGAATGTCTGGAAGTAATACAAAGCAAGGTAGAAGAAAAGATTCATGAGCACTATCTAGAAGAGGCCAAGTATTATAAAGAATTGGCGGACAAATTTATGGAGGCGGAATGATGGATTTATATTTCAAATTTAAGTTTGCTTTTGAATATCTGTTGCCACTACTCCTTATTGGGATGACTACACTATATTTTATGTTTAAGCATTTTAAGAAACGTAAGTAGAAGAAATTGGAGAAGATATGAGTAAAAGAACAAAATCGAATCTTGTTGGAATAGGAACTGTTTCACTATTGTCGATGTGTTTTGCCTTATCATTTGCTGCTCTTGCTACTAATTCATTACTATTAGCATTGATTAGCTTCACCACCGCAATTGTTCGGTCAGAAATGAAGGAGTGGTATGGTAAGTGCAGAATGGAAGAGATTGATGAGTTATTTGACGATATTAATAGTTCGGATTTATATTTGTGATTTACCATAAAACAGATATTTTATAAAGAAAATTAACAAGAAAGGAGATGTAGAAAATAGATAAATTAAAAGACAAGTTCTTGATATTTTGCAATGAATGTAGCTGGAAAGAAAATACAATTGGTTTAAAATATGAATTTTGCCCGAAATGTGGGCATGTAAATATTGGATTCAGTAAGATCAAAGAAGCATTAAAAGAGTCTGAAAACTAGAAGCTGTTATTTTTGTACCCAAAATTAAAGATGATACACAATATATAGCATTTAAAAAATATTAAAACACAATATATAGTAATGAAAATACTAGCAAATGGCTCTTTTATGAGCTTTGGATAAGAAAGGAGAATAACTATTGATACTCCTCATTGGAAAGACCTGTTCGGGAAAAGACACAATATTAAATGAAATAGTAAAACTTGGCTACAAGAAAATAGTAACTTATACAACACGCCCCATGCGTCCAGGCGAAGTCGACGGTGTCAATTATCATTACATATCAAGAGAGAGCTTCTTAGCAAAAGAAACTAATGGGTTCTTTGCTGAAACCACAAGTTATAATGTTGCTACCGGAGACACATGGTATTATGGTTCCGCTATTGAGGATTACGATAATGACAAAGTGATGATTGTTAATCCAGATGGTATTAAGCAAATCGCTAAGATTAAATCGTTGAATCCGGTTGTATCTTATATTCAAGCAAATGAAGATATTATCAGAAAGAGATTGTCCGAAAGAGGAGACAATCCTTTGGAAGCTGATAGGAGAATCGAAGCAGATGATAAGGATTTCTTTGAAATTGAAAAATATGTGGATTATTATGTTGTGAACAATGGAGAATTTACGCCATTGGAATTAGCTAAAGATATTATTGGTATATATAAATTTGCAAAGGGAGGTATTTTTTCATAGAAAACTATTACGTATATCTCGCCGGGAGCATGACTGCTTTTGGTGTAGATAGATATCATTAAGGAAACCAATGGAGAAAAGAAGCAAAGAGAAAGCTGTTTCGGTTGGCTGACTTATATGGAGCAATTAAAAAACCGGTGACTATCAATCCTAACGATCACTTTTCTTTCCTAGATGATACTGCATATAAAAGTCAAAGGGAAATTAAAGAACTAGACTTACATAAGGCAAAGAATAGTGATTTGATTATTGTTAATTTCAATACTAATAACAGCATTGGCACATCAAAGGAGATTGCCATTTGCCACGATAAGGGGGTTCCTGTTATCGGCTTGAATGAGCAGAACTTAGAGCTGCACCCATGGGATATTGACGATTGCAACAGGATATTTGATGATATGGACGAAATGCTTGAATATGTAGCTAAGCATTATTTGATGGATTAGGAGGTAAATACAAAAATGAAATATTCAATAGAAACAATTAAAGGTGGCTGTGTCGAAACCATTATTTTAAGTGACGGAAGTACATATTTAAAGAAACATGTGAAAACAGATTTCGGATCTGAATGCTGTGATAAAGATTTTTCGGAACAGATGGAGAGCGATGGGATTTGTCCTGAAATACTTGAAAAAGTATATGATTCGTTTGACGGATTCCTTGCAAGCGACTTCATGAGTATTGGCGAGTTAGATTGCTAAAAGCTAAATAATCGGAGATTTTGTGATGATTATTTGAATTAAAAATAGGAGTATAAAAATGGATATGTTTAAAGATATGTGCGTAAAACAAGGTTATGTGCCACCTACCTGCTTATTGGAAGGTCAGCTTTGTTGGCTACTAGTTCAAAGCCAAGGAGACCCGTGTAAAGGCTGTAATTGTGACCGAGAAAAGTGTAATGGAAGAAATAGAGAGTAACTAAATCTTAAGATAGAAGGGTTATTTTATTAGGAATGAGAGAGGAGCGATCATATAAAAATTATATTTTTAGATATTGATGGGGTCTTGAATTGTCAATCTTCAAAGTCTAAGTGTAACGGACTAATTGGGATTGATAATGATAAGGTTAATAACCTTGCTGACATAGTAAAGCATACTGAAGCCAAAATAGTTCTTTGCTCTTCGTGGAAAGATTGTTGGGAGAGGGTAAATAAAGAAGATCAACATGTGTTAGGTAACTACTTGGATAAAAAACTAAGAAGAAAAAAACTGTTTATATTCGATAAGACAACTGACGACGGAAGCAATCGAGGAGATGGTATAACAAACTGGCTTAATAATGTCAAGGCTCATCACAAAGTAGAATCGTGGATTGTCATAGATGATGAAATCTTCAAAGACTATGACCACTATGGAATTATGAAGCATTTGGTTAAGACGGAGTTCTATAACAGTAGCGGAGGACTTCAATGTGAGCATGTAGGTAAGGCGATCCAATTATTAAATAATTGCGACTAAAGGAGATTTCTATTAGATAAATGAAAGGATTAAAGAGTGAATAATTTTTAGATGATGGTAATGATTGATGATTTACACGCAGAATTAGAGAGAATTATAAAGAGAGACGGACACGGGAAGACATGGATTCTGTGTGGCAGTGAAAATGTATCTGATAACAATGACAAAGTGATTGATCACATTGCAAGAAAACCAATCGGATTTGATGAAAGTAATAGTTTTTGCTATGTGTTATGTACAAAAGAAGCAGGTAAAGGCTGCATGAAATATACCCGTGAAAATTCACGTTGATATAGATATTACATAAATGAATGGAGGAGCTTTATAGATTGAAAATTATTAAAAGAGATGGTAGTAAGGTTGACTTTGACAAGAGTAAGATTAAGAAAGCAATTTTAAAAGCGTTTATTGATGTTGACGGAGAAGAAAGCCCTTATGCAAAAGAGAAGGCAAGAGATATTGCGAATTACATAGAATCCTTAAGTAAAGAAATGTCAGTAGAGAATATCCAGGATGTTGTTGAAGAAAAGCTCATGTCCAGCAACCGGAAAGATGTGGCAAGAGCATATATTCAGTATCGACTTAAAAGAAGTTTGATCAGAGAAAGTAACACTACCGATAAAAGCATTCTGGAGTTGCTTGATGGAAATAGCGAGTATTGGAATACGGAAAATTCAAATAAAAATGCCAGATTAAACACAACCATTAGAGATTATACGGCAGGGGTAGTAAGCAAGGATTTAACAGAAAGAATTTTGCTTCCAAAAGATATTGTTGAAGCTCATAATGCTGGAATTATTCATTTTCATGATGAAGATTACTATATGCAACGAATGCATAACTGTGATCTGGTGAATCTAGAAGATATGCTCCAAAACGGAACTGTGATATCTGAGACATTGATTGAGAAACCGCATAGTTTTTCTACGGCATGTAATATTGCAACGCAAATTATTGCACAGGTTGCAAGTTCGCAATATGGCGGTCAGAGTATTTCTCTTGCACATTTAGCACCTTTTGTTGACATTAGTAGAAAGTCTATCAGGAATGATGTAATAAAAGAACGTACAGTTACCGGCGACGATTTAGATGAAGAGAAAATTAACACAACTGTCAAGATGAGACTTGCTAAAGAGATAAAGAAGGGCATTCAAACTATTCAATATCAGGTAATCACGTTGATGACAACAAATGGACAGGCCCCATTTTTATCAGTCAATATGTATCTTAACGAAGTTAAAGATAGTCAGACAAAGGAAGATCTGGCATTAATTATTGAGGAAGTATTGAAACAAAGATTGCAAGGTGTAAAAAATGAGGTGGGCGTATGGATAACGCCAGCATTTCCAAAGCTATTATATTTTCTTGAAGAAGATAATGTCTGTGAAAACAGCCCTTATTGGTATTTGACGGAATTGGCTGCAAAATGTACTGCAAAAAGAATGGTTCCAGACTACATATCTGAAAAAATTATGTTGAGAAATAAAATTGATAAGAATGGAAATGGAAATGCGTATCCATGCATGGGCTGCGTAGAAAGTAATGAAATAATTACATACAAACACAAAGGTAAATTATATGTAGAATCTTTTAAAAGAATGTGGACGAGGCTTTCCGACAATTTCTGCGCAAAAAGACAGTTTGAAGATAGCGAGGACTATCTATATATAGACTTAGATGATGTGCAGATTTATGACACCGAAAAGGGTTTTGTAAATACGAAAAGAATTATTCGTAATAAAAGTGATAAGTGGGTGAATGTAAAATTATCACATGGCAGATCTCTTATATGCACCCCTGATCATCCATTCCATACAGAGAGGGGGAGAATAAGGGCTGATAGTTTAAAAAATACAGATACTGTTAATATTAATTCTTCTCAGTATTTTGAAGAATCGCAATTATTTGATGATGACAAGGCGTGGCTGTTAGGTTTTATTTTGTGTGACGGTTGTTATGACGGACATGTATCCTCATCTATTGCATTTGACAGCGAAAACGATATTGAAGCAGCTTATATAGAAAGAATGAAAAATTGTTTTGATTCTAAGGTGGAAGTTGTTGAAAGACATCGGGGGGTAAAAGGAAAATATAAAGACTTGTGTTCTATCGGCAACGTATCGGATATAATTGATTATTTATCAATTAAATTCGAAGGGTTAACAAAATTGAGAAGACATATACCCAATGAAGTTTTTTCATGGAATTATACTGCCAAACTAAGCTTTCTAGCAGGAATGGTCGACGCCGATGGATACATTAATCCGACCACTCATAATGGCTCAGTAGTACAGATAGGCTCTACAAATAAAGAGCTTGCTTTGCAGCAAGCGGCGTTAGCGAGAGCACTTGGTATGCCAGCAGCGGTATACCAAAATCATTATTCAAAGAAAAATCCTAATGCAATCAGATATAGAGTAGAATTCGCCCCGTCCGAAGAATTGCTCACATATATCGTATCAAATAAAAAAGTTGATAATTACATAGAAAATGGCACTGATTATCATTTTTATAAGTCAAAGGTAAATAGTGTAGAAATAATTAATGGTATGTCAGACTATAGTTATGATGTTACTACAGACAGTGATCACTTTGAGGTTAGCGGTATTTATAGTCACAATTGTAGAAGCTTCTTAACTCCATATGTTGATGAAAATGGAAATCCGAAATACTATGGTAGATTTAATCAGGGCGTTGTAACTATTTCGCTTCCGGATATCGCATTGTCATCAAATGGTGATGTTGAAACATTCTGGACGATTTTTGAGGAGAGAATGGAATTGTGCCACAAAGCATTGCGATGTAGACATGAAAGATTAATGGGTACAACGTCAGATGTTGCACCAATACTATGGCAAAATGGTGCGTTAGCCAGGCTTAATAAGGGAGAAAAAATAGATAAATTGCTCTACGGAGGATATTCGACTTTATCACTTGGGTACGGTGGATTATATGAATGCGTAAAATTCATGACCGAACATTCTCATACTGATAATGGAATTGGCAAGGAATTCGGATTAGAAGTAATGAGAGCACTTAATCAGAAATGTAATCAATGGAAAGCCGAAGAGGACATTGATTATAGCATCTACGGTTCTCCGATTGAATCTACTACATATAAATTTGCTAAATGTCTTAAAAAGAGATTTGGCATCATTGAAGGAATCACCGATCGTGATTACATAACAAATTCATATCATGTTCCAGTATTTGAAGCAATTGACCCATTTGAAAAGTTGGCATTAGAAAGTGAATTTCAGGCATTAAGTCCAGGAGGAGCAATTAGCTATATCGAATGCGCTGATCTAACAAATAACACACAAGCCGTTCTGGAAGTTATGAAATTTATTTATGATCACATTATGTATGCAGAATTAAATACAAAGAGTGATTATTGTCAGGTTTGTGGTTACAATGGAGAAATAAAAATAGTAGATATCGATGGTAGCTTAGATTGGGAGTGTCCTAATTGTGGAAATCGCGACCACTCTAAAATGAATGTATCAAGACGTACCTGTGGATACATTGGAACAAACTTCTGGAATCCTGGACGCACAGATGAGATGAGATCGAGATATGTTCATCTTGACGATCACGAATTAAAAGAAGGTGATTGCAATTAGATATGCAAGCATAAGGCCACTAGATATCAGCAACGGAGAGGGAGTAGGTGTTTCTCTCTTCGTGCAAGGTTGTCATTTTCATTGTGAAAATTGCTTCAATCAGTCTACATGGGATTTTAATGGTGGCAAAGAATGGACTGAAGACAATGAGAACAAATTCTTTAAATTAATAGACAGACCACATATAAAGCGTGTGAGTATCCTCGGAGGCGAACCATTGGCTGATGAAAACACGTCGGAAGTCCTAAAAATTTGCAAGCAAATTCGTCTTTTATTTGGAAACACAAAAACAATATGGCTATATACGGGCTACTCTTGGAATGAAGTCTTTGATAAAGTCGGCTGTATTTACCAACAAAATTTTAGTACTGATAAAATTATAAGAAGAGAAATAATAAAACATTGTGATGTATTAGTTGATGGTAGATACTTAGATGAATTAAAAGACCAGTCTTATCCATATGCAGGTAGCACCAATCAAAGAGTTATTGACGTAACGAAATCATTACAGAGGAGCCAGATAGTTTTATGGAACAAGTAGACACTAATCTTTTAGAACAAGCAAAAAGATACTTTAATGATGAAATATATCAAATTAATATTATGCTTGGAGGTAGACTGTATGATGACTACAAAGAATTTATTCTAAACAAAAAAGAATATTATCGAATCGCTAGTGAATTAATAGAAAGGCTGCTATATGAAGACGACAAGTGAATGTAGTAAATGTAAGCATTGCGAAATTGATGATTCAGATAAGAAAAAGTGGATTATCACTTGTAAACTGACTGATAAGAAATACGTGTATGGACAAAAAATTCCATGTGATGAAAAGATTGAACGATAAGGAGAATTTAATGACGGTAAACGATAACAAGTTGTTGTGGGCAAAAGTTAAACCGGATGCAATTATTCCAACAAAGAGAACTGAAGATGCTGGATATGATATTTATCCTTGCTTTGAAGAAGATTATATTATAGTTCCCACTCATGAAACGAGATTAATTCCAACAGGAATTGCGAGTGCGTTTTCAAATGATTATGTTGCCGTATTAAAAGAGAGGGGGTCTACGGGGACAAAAGGAATCGCTCAGAGATGCGGAATTTTAGATTCAGGGTTCCGCAATGAGTGGTTTGTGCCTATTACAAATGCCTCCAATAGAGAGTTGATTATTTCAAAACTTTCAATTGCTGAGTTAATTAATAAATATTCTATGTCAGATGATGAAGGAGATAAATATATTCTTGATGGAAAGGTGAGGGTTTATTTGGATTTTGGAGAATTTACCGAAGAAGAGGATCTTCCAACTATCTATTCATATTCTAAAGCAATTTGTCAGGCGCTAATTTTACCAGTTCCAAAGATGAACTCAAAAGAAATCTCATATGAGGAATTAAAATCAGTTACCAGCGAACGAGGTATGGGAATGCTTGGTAGCAGCAACAAATAATCAGCAAACGTCTATGGTTGCAAACATAGGCTTTACATAAATTAATAAAAACTATAGGATACCGGTATCCTTCAAATCAAAAATTTGGAGGATTGTAATGAGAAAATTAATAACAGTAGGCATGACATCATTCTGTCTAGCCTTTACGATGCCCATGGTAACATGGGCGAATAATATAGGTGAAACCGTTACCACGGCACAGTTTGAGAAAGTATTACCTTATGTAACAGATATGACACCTAAATACACGGCAGGAAATGTGAACATTCGTAAAGAACCGAATATCAACTCAGAAGTTTATGGACAAACAATACTTAATGGAACGGTAGATGTGGTGGTCGAACTTGGTGGTTGGAGCATGATATTTGCTGAAGATGCCGAAGATAATTTCGCGTACATAAATTCAGAATATCTGTCTGACGCGGAGATTACATATTCTCAGGAAGATTTATTAGTATTTGCAAAGACTGCTTGTGGAGAAGCACAGTCATGTGACGATCAAGAACAAAGATATGTACTATCAGTATTAAAGAATAGGATTAATCATAAGGATTATCCGAATACAGCTATTGAGGTCGCAAAGGATAAAAGATGGGGAATACAGTATTTGTCTTGGTATGACGGAAATGTAGAAAGGGAGATACAGCAGAGCAACTGGGATAATGCAAGATATATCTTGCAATATGGTAGTATGTTACCTGATTATGTGATTGGGCAATCTCAGTCAGTGCCAAAAGGAAAAACATTGTATTTAAAAACAAAGTATCATTGTTATTGGTATTAAATTATATCCGTCCTTCGGGGCGGTATTTTCTTACAGAATGGAGATGAAAGTATTTAACAAAGAAGTTAGTGATTCACAGTTGTTGAATTATTTATTGAAAAATAGTAATATAGATATCAACGATGTGCGAAACAGTATTGTTGATATGGAAAAACAAAAAATATTAGACTCTCACAAGTATGAAATTTGGCAAGGGAAGGACGGGTATTGGAGAACATATTTGCCGAAAGAGGGTAAAAGGGTATTAGTTAAGAAAAAAACATTGGAAAAAATTAATGAGAAAGTTGTCGAATTTTACCAACAAGAAGATGAAGGTAAAAACAGAGTCACTTTTAAAGTTGCATATGACAGTTGGTTACAATCCTATTCCGTTAGATTCACAACTGAAAATACTCTAAATAAATATGCAACTGACTATGATAGATATTTTAAAAATACTGATTTTGAAGAATTAGACATAGCTAAAATTAACGAAGAAGTAATCACCGAGTTTATAATTACAATAGTTAAACAAAAGAAATTATGTCAAAAGGCTTGTAAGACATTATGTGGCTATATTAGAAACACTCTAAAAAGTGCAAAAATAAACAAATTAATTAATGATAATCCGTTTGACAATCTTGAAACCAAAAGTTTTTATCCCTATTGTACAAGAAAGATTAAAACAATTGAGGAAAGAACTATATCAAATGAAGAATACAAGTTATTATATGAAAAGTTTGAAGAAGATCATTTGAAACAGCCAAATTATATCCCAACGTATGCTGTAGAATTTGCAAGTTTAACTGGATTTAGAGTTAGTGAAATTGCGGCTTTAAAGTGGAGTGATATACAAAATGGAATGATTGTAGTTAATAAATCGGAAAAATACGTTAGAGATAAGAAAGAGTATTTTATTGGTGAAACTAAAAATGGGAAAACAAGATATATGCCAATGACCGAAGAAATAACCAAACTTTTAATAAGGCTGAGAAGAGTTGAAGAAGAATACGGATATCTTGGTGAATTTATTTTTTCTAATGAAAACGGAAGAATACATGCTCCGATAATATCTGATTGTGCCAGAAACAAATGTATTCAAGTAGGGATTCCAAATAAGAGTATTCATGCCTATAGACGTACATTCTCATCTAAATTAAAATGTAATGGCATATCATCAACAATAGTAAGTTCGTTAATGGGACACACGGAAGATGTTAACGAGCAATACTATACTTATGATGTAAGCAGTATGCACGAAAAACAGGTATTCGTTCAGATGATTACTAAAGAAATAGCTATGTCAAGATTTGAAAACAACTCTAATGAAAAGGTAATCAATAGTAATCAATATGATCCGACTCATATTATGCTTGAAACCCTTTAAATATAAGGAAAAATCGGAGTAACAGGATTTGAACCTGCGACCTCTCGGCCCCCAGCCGAGCGCGCTACCAAGCTACGCCATACTCCGTTTTCTTGACACATATGGTATTATAGCAGAAAGTTTCCGATTGGTAAAGTATATTTCTTGAAAAAATTTCAAATTTAATATATTATGGTAAGGAGACAATTATTTAGGAAGAAAAATAGGTGAAGATAGATGAAGCCAATTGTAAGCTTTGATGTAGATATGACACTGCTGGACCATAAAGACTGGACAATTCCTGCCAGTGCCTTAGAAACCATAGAAAAGTTGAGAGAAAATTATACCATCG
This sequence comes from Lacrimispora sphenoides, assembly GCF_900105215.1. Lineage (NCBI taxonomy): Bacteria > Bacillati > Bacillota > Clostridia > Lachnospirales > Lachnospiraceae > Lacrimispora > Lacrimispora sphenoides. Next base: position 3,350,359 of record NZ_FOIP01000001.1, read on the forward strand.
TACTGGCAACAGGCAGAGACATGGATTCTATTTTCAGCACTGCCATCCGGGATCAGGTAAGACCGGATGCGATCATCCATCTCAATGGGACGAAGGTAACTGTGGGGGATAAGGCCATTTATGAACATACCTTTGATAAGGTACTGCTGAGAAATATTCTGGCTTATACTGAGAAAACTCCATATAGCGTTGGAACTACAGTTGGGGAATGGGACTATTATGTTAATCCCGAAGTGGTAAAAAGGCATGATGCAACGCTTTGGGGAGAATGCGGAAGAAGATTTGAAGATCCTGGAAAGCTTGTGGAGCTTGAAGTGAGGACTATGGCCTATATTGGAGATGAGGCTGGAGCAAAAGCCATGGAGGAGGAATTTCCGGAAATCCATGTACATATGTTTGCTGATAAACGGGGAGCAGATGTGGTGGAACGGAAGGCTTCAAAAGCTATGGGCCTGATGAGGCTTTGCGAATATTATAAAATACCACTTACGGATACAATAGCATTTGGAGACAGCATGAATGACTACGATATCATTAAAATAGCAGGCAAGGGAATTGCCATGGGCAATGCCATGACTGAATTAAAGAAAGCAGCCGATTACGTCACGGATCCCATTGATCAAGAGGGAATTAAAAATGCCTGCCTCCATTTTGGAATGATCCGGCAGGAGGACTAAAAATGGCAGAACATTACGATATACTTGTGATCGGCGGAGGGCCAGGCGGATACACAGCTGCTTTAAAAGCCGCCGGTCTGGGACTTAAGACTGCCATTGTGGAGAAGGAAAGACTGGGAGGTACCTGTATTAACAAAGGCTGCATTCCTACAAAGGCCTTACTTCATGCCTCCAGTATATTTGAATCTCTTCAAAACAGCGATGAATTCGGGGTGTCCACAGATTTTATTTCTTTTGATTTTAAAAAGATGCAGAATTATAAAAAACGTTCTGTAAAAGCGTATCGCAAGGAAGTGGAGGAGCTTGTTAAAGCAGCAGGAATAGCTATCATCTGCGGGACAGCAACCATACGCCGGGGGCGGACTATAGAGGTGAACGGCCTGGAAGGCAAGGATTATTATGAAGCAGATCACATCATCATTGCCACCGGGGCAAAACCGGTGATGCTGAAGATTCCGGGAGCGGACCTTTCCGGGGTTCTGACCAGTGACCGCCTGTTAGCTTCTGATACGTGGAATTACGACCGCCTCACGATCATTGGAGGCGGGGTGATCGGAGTGGAATTTGCTACTATTTTCAGCGCCCTCTGTTCCCATGTGACTATATTAGAGAACAAAGCTCATTTACTAGGGCCTATGGATTCTGAAGTCTCCCAGGCCCTGGAAGAGGAGCTTAAAAGAAAAGGAATCGCGATCCATTGCAGGGCAAATGTTAAGGAAATCCGGGAGGAATCCAATCAGGGGCTGACTTGCATCTTTGAAGTAAATGGAGAGGAACAAACCATCCGTTCCGGGCAGGTCCTCATGGCAGCAGGACGGGCTCCTTATCTGGATGGACTGATGGGACCGGATGTGAATCTTGAGATGGAAAATGGCCGTCTGAAAGTAGATACAGAATTCAGAACCAGTGAGCCGGGGATTTATGCCATCGGCGATGTAGCGGCTGATATCAAGCTTGCCCATGTGGCGGCCGCACAGGGGACCTATGTAATAGAAAAGATTGCAGGAGTTGAACATACCACCCGGCTTTCTGTGGTGCCAAACGGTATGTTTGTCAAGCTTCCTGTGGTACCGAGCTGCATTTACACGGAACCGGAAATCGCCTCCGTAGGGCTTACCAGGGAGGCGGCTATCGCCTGCAGCATGAAGGTGAGATGCGGACGCTACTCCATGAGCGGAAACGGAAAATCCATTATAGCCAGAGAGCAAAATGGGTTTATCCATCTGGTATTTGAAGAATATTCCGGTACTCTCGTGGGAGCCCAGATCGTATGCCCCAGGGCAACCGATATGATCAGTGAGATGGCGACGGCAATTGCGAACGGCCTGACAGCAGAACAGCTTATGCTTGCCATGCGAGCCCATCCTACCTACAGTGAAGGAATTGGGTCTGCTATAGAAAATTATTATGAAACCAAAGGAGAGATAAAGCGATGATTCAGGAAAGACTGGAACAGTTAAGAATACTGATGGCTGAGCATCATATGGATGCTTACATGATTCCAACCTCGGATTTTCATGAATCCGAGTATGTGGGAGAATATTTTAAATGCAGAGAATTTATAACCGGATTCAGCGGTTCAGCTGGTACGGCTGTAATTACGAAGGATGACGCAGGTTTATGGACCGATGGCCGTTATTTTGTACAGGCAGGCAAGCAGCTTGAGGGGACCGGAATCACCCTGCAGAGAATGGGACAGCCTGGAGTTCCTGAGATAGGGGAATATCTGGATCAGGTACTTCCGGAAGGCGGCTGCCTGGGATTTGACGGACGGGTAGTAAACTGTCAGCTAGGGCAGGACTTAGAAAAGCTTTTGGCGGAAAAACATGTGACCTTGGCCTATCAGGAAGACCTGGTGGAGGTTTTATGGAAAGAACGTCCGAAACAGTCCGCGGAGCCGGTATGGATCCTTGAGGAAAAGTATAGCGGAAAATCTTCAGCACTGAAAATAGAAGAATTAAGAAGCCAGATGAAGAAGGAAAAGGCAACGATTCATATCCTGACATCTCTGGATGACATTGCATGGCTTTTAAATATCCGCGGAAATGATGTGGAATGCAATCCGGTAGTTCTTTCTTATGCAATGATAACCCTGGACCGTTTTTATCTATTCATCAACGAAAAAGTGTTAAAGGATGAAGTGAAAGCTTACTTTAAGGAGCTTTCCGTAACTATTTGCCCTTATAATGACATTTATACAGCAGTTTCACAGTTAAGAGATCAGAAGGTTCTTGTAGAAACAGGTAAGACTAACTATGCCATTGTAAAAAATCTTGACAGCTCCAACAGCATCATTGATAAAATGAATCCTACCGCCCTTTCAAAAGCCATGAAGAATCCGGTAGAAGTGGAAAATATGAGAAAAGCTCACATCAAGGATGGCGTAGCCATGGTAAAATTCATCTACTGGCTGAAGCAAAATGTGGGAAAAGAAACGATCACAGAGGTCAGCGCCCAGGAGTATCTGGATCATCTGCGTTCCGAACAGAAGGGGAATCTGGGACTGAGCTTTGATACGATTTCCGCCTATGGCGCCAATGCAGCGATGTGCCATTATAAGGCTACAGCGGAAAGTGATGTGAAGATAGAACCCAGGGGACTTTATCTGGTGGATTCAGGCGGACAGTATTATGAAGGAACGACTGACGTGACCAGGACCATTGCGGTAGGGCCGCTGACAGAGAAAGAGAGAGAGCATTTTACCCTTACTGTCATCAGCATGCTGCGCCTGGGAGCTGTGAAATTTCTTTACGGATGCCGGGGACTGACCCTGGACTATGTAGCAAGGGAGCCGTTCTGGAGCCGTGGCATTAATTATGACCATGGGACCGGTCATGGAGTAGGATACCTGCTTAATGTCCATGAGCGCCCCAATGGGATCCGGTGGCGCATGGTACCGGAGCGTCAGGATAATGGTGTTCTGGAGGAAGGCATGATTACTTCCGACGAGCCTGGAGTCTATATTGAGGGCAGCCACGGCGTCCGTACAGAGAATCTGATTGTTAGTAAGAAGGCAGAAGAGAATGAGTATGGACAATTTATGGAATTTGAATTCCTGACCATGGTTCCCATTGATCTGGAAGCCATTGATCAATCCATTATGACAGAACATGATGTGAAGCTGTTAAATGATTATCACAAAGCCGTTTATGAAGCTCTTTCCCCGTATGTTACAGGAGAGGAAGCACTGTGGCTGAAAGAGAATACAAGAACTATTTAAACAAAATAATTAGGCAGAACCGTAAATTATGGTTCTGCCTGTTTTTGATTGTCCGCGTTTGCTTTAAGCCGCAATAATATGGGAAAAACCGCTTCCAGATCTTCTTTGCTTAAGTTTCTCATCAACGCAGCGGCTTCCCTTAAAAGAGGCTGTTCTTTTCTTTCCGTTTTAAAAAATTCTATGGGAGTAATTTCAAGATAATCGCAGATTTCAAAAAATTGTTTCATAGATGGCATGGAACGTCCTGAAGAAATTCCCTGGATATAGCTCTTATTTTTTCCCAAATCCAGGCTCATTTGATATTCTGAGATATTTTTTTTCAAGCGAAGCTCCGTGATTCGATTCCTGACAAACTGTTCATCCAACATTATCACCTCTAGGTTAATCATAAAGGATATTCTGTGCAGATGCTACGTATTGTATGCGTAATAATGGCAGAAAAACAGGTTGCATATACGGATGAAAAGCGTTATCATATACCATATACGAATGGAAAAGAAGCGGGATGAATGATTCCGGCAGGTACAGGGGGAAGGATCATGGCAGGTAATTCAGGAAGGCGGTTCGAAAGGTGGAATTCGGTGAACGAGCATGAGTTCTTCCGTTATGATGAGACGGAGCAATTGTACAGAAACATAAACTTATTTAAAGATACGGTTTTATTTGAGTATTCTTATGTAGATGAGAGGTTATATCTGTCACCAAACGCCAAAGGACAGATAGATTTGTTGAATTTTGAACGTATTCTTATTAAGCATAGAAGCAATGCCCCCCAGGTTGGTGAAATCCGTTCGTTTGAATTTTGTCTGGGGAAATCAGGGGAACCATACCACTGGTGCAGTTGCAAGTTGACTGCCCAATGGGAGGATCAGACAGAAAGCCCGGTCAAGCTTATTGGAAAGCTTCAGGATATTACCGGACTGAAGGCGAGGGAAGAGCAGCTGCTACTCCAGTCCTTAAAGGATGGACTCACCGGTTTATACAATAAAATGGCCTTTAAATACCGGGTAGAAGAGAAATTAAAGTCCGGCGGATCGGGTTGGCTCTGCATGATAGATATAGATAATTTCAAGGAAATCAATGACTGCTTCGGCCATCTGGCCGGCGACCGGATCTTGATGCAGGTAGGCGGAATGCTCTGTGATATTTATCCGGATCCGGATCTGGTGGGCAGGGCAGGCGGAGATGAATTTGTTGTTTTTACAACAAAAGATGACGTCCAGGAAAGGGCGGACAATCTGTTGGATCGAGTAGAAAAGATCATACCGGAAGAAAAGTGGTCCATTTCTGTCAGCATTGGAATTGCTCCTAGCACCGGAAAGCGCGGAGAGGATTATCAAAAGCTGTTTTCCAAAGCAGACCAGGCCATGTATCAAGCAAAACAGGCTGGAAAAAACCGGATTGCTTTTTTTTATGATGATTGTTGATTGATGGTTGATAGTTGATGGTTTAGGGATTATGGTGGTGGATTATATAGAATGGAAAGGTAAAATGGGGCAGGAGATGTTAATCCTGTCCCATTTTATTTTTGATTTGTTATTCCTGCTCGGTGGGTAAATCTACCAGAGTGTATTCACATTGGATTGCCGGGAGAAACTTGTCCAGAAGATCCTCGGTTTTAAACTTTAGGCTGGAAGTATTGATGCAGGGATGGCAGCCAAAGAATTCTTGAGATAGCACATCCTTATCAATCAGCAGCCTGACACGGCGGTTTTTATCGTTCATAAGCCCAATGACCGAGACAGAGCCGGGAGTGATATCCAGGAATTCTTCCATGAATTCCGGTTCTGCAAAAGAGAGTCTGGCGGAACCGATTTGCTTAGAAAGGGCAGCAGTACGGAATTTCTTTCCGCCGGGCAGCAGCAGGAGATAGAAATCAGTTTTCTGGGCATTGCGGAGAAATAAATTTTTGCAGATTTCTATTTTTAACAGTGCATCAACCTCCCGGCAGGCTTCTATGGTGGGAAGTGGGGAGTGATCCACCCGTTGATAGGATATATTCAATTTTTCCAGTAGGTCATAGGTGCGGATTTCCTTGGGAAGACGCCCGGTTTGATCATTGGGACTCCCGTCATAAAGGGTTTTATCCAGGTAAAAGGTTTCGTTTGTATGAACCATGAGTTGCACTTCCTTTTGTCTTTTTATGATTTATTATATATGAGAGAGGAAATAATTCAAGTATTTCTTGAGTGAGTGAAAGTATTTAGTGGTATTGGCGGTGGAGATGTATTATAATAGGTGTGAATAAAAATGGAAGCTAAAGGCCCGGCGGAAAGGTAGGATTGGAAGTATTTTTTGAGGCGGCCGGGATTTTATTGTGTAAAGGGATTAAAATAGAAATGGATTAAAGAATTGAGAGAGTTTAATAATAAGAAGAGTTTAAAGATAGGTGAGTATATTAATAGGAAGGGTAGATTGCATAAATGATAGATAACCGATTGAAGAAAGAGAAATTTAGAAGTGATAGAATGGTAAAAGGCAGTGATAATAGGAAGATAGAGGGGCAAAAAGGGAAGGAAAGCGGCTGGAGCGGTAGTAAGAACGATAGTAGGAATGGCAGTAAGGGCGGTAATAGCATCGGTGGCAGGAGCGACAGTAAAAACGGTAGTAAGAACGATAGTAGAAATGGCAGTAGGAGCGATAGTAGCATCGGTGGCAGGAGCGACAGTAAAAACGATAGTAGGGCCGATAGTAGGAACGGTAGTAGGTATGGTAACAGCATCGGCAGCAGGAACGGTAGTAAGAACGATAGTAGGAATAGCGGTAGGAACGACAAGAGTACTGACAGCAGGAACTACAGTAAGACCGATAGTAGAGCAGGTAGTAGGGGCAGTAACAGCATCGGCAGCAGAAGCGGCAGAAAGGCCGATAGTGGGGCCGGTGGTAGGAGTAACAACAGCATTGACAGTAAGGCCGATAGTAGGAACGGTGGTAGGAGTAGCAACAGCATAGACAGCAGAAGCGGCAGAAAGGCCGATAGTAGGAACGGCGGTAGGAACAGCAACAACTTCGACAGCAGGAACAGCAACAATGCGGGCGGCAGGAGTGGCAGTAATACCGATAGCAGGAACAACGGTAGGTATGGCAATAGCTCCGGCAGCAGGAACAGCGGTAGGAATGACAATAGCACTGACAGCAGGAACAGCGGTAGGAATAGCAATAGCACTGACAGCAGGAACAGCGGAAGGAATGGCAATAGCACTGACAGCAGGAACAGCGGTAGGAATGGCAATAGCACTGACAGCAGGAACAGCGGTAGGAATGGCTATGGCGTTGACAGCAGGGACAGTGGTAGGAATGGCTATAGCTCTGACAGCAGGAACAGTGGCAGGAACGGCAATAGTGCCGACAGTAGGAACAACAGCAGGAATGACAGTAGTTTTGGCAATAAGAAAGGGCATAGTGAAGATATGCCTAATAGGACAAGCGGAAGAGAAAAAAAATCATTATCCAAATGTTCGGTATCACGTAAATGCGGAGGTTGTCAGCTTTTGGACATGCCTTATGAAAAACAGTTGGAACAGAAACAGAAATATCTGGAAAAATTGCTGAAGCCATATTGCCACGTTGCACCGATTATTGGTATGGAGAATCCTTATCATTATCGCAATAAGGTTCATGCAGTATTTGACCATGACAAAAAAGGCAATCCGGTCTCAGGCGTATATGAGGTGAACTCCCATAGAGTTGTTCCGGTAGAGAACTGTATGATCGAGGACCAGAAGGCGGATGAGATTATCGGGACTATTAGAGGTATGTTGAAATCATTTAAGATACTTACCTATGATGAGGATACCGGGTATGGATTATTGCGCCACGTACTGATACGAAGGGGATTTGCCACAGGAGAGATCATGGTTGTTCTGGTAACCGCCTCACCGATTTTTCCTTCTAAGAAAAATTTTGTGAAAGCGCTGAGAGAGAAGCATCCGGAGATCACTACAATTATACAGAATGTTAACGGCAGGGAAACAAGCATGGTGCTGGGAGATAAAGAACATGTGCTTTATGGGAAAGGATACATTGAGGACATTCTGTGTGGCTGCCGTTTCCATATTTCTTCTAAATCTTTTTATCAGGTAAATCCGGTGCAGACGGAGATTCTCTATAATAAGGCCATTGAGGCTGCAGGGCTTACTGGCAAGGAGCGGGTAGTTGATGCTTATTGCGGGATTGGTACCATAGGTATTGTTGCCAGCAAGTATGCAAAGGAAGTTATTGGGGTTGAGCTAAACCGGGATGCTGTAAGGGATGCAGTGGAAAATGCCAAGATCAACGGTATTAAGAATGTCAAGTTCTTCTGTAATGATGCGGGGAAATTTATGGTGAGTATGGCGGAAGACGGAGAGCATGTTGATGTAGTGTTTATGGATCCGCCTAGGAGTGGGAGCACGGAGGAATTTATTGATTCCATGGCGAAAATGAAACCGGAAAGGGTTGTTTATGTGTCTTGCGGGCCGGAGACGCTGGCAAGAGATTTGGAGTATTTTAGAAAGAAAGGGTATGAGGCGAAAATGGGCTGGGGGGTTGATTTGTTTCCGGCGACGGAGCATATGGAATCCATAGTCCTGTTGCAAAGGTAAAACATTTAAAAAATAGCGAATTTACAGAATTATAGATGGCGACATGTTTTGACGTGAAAGGAAACTTTCACGTCTTTTCTTTTGGATAGGATCTTAATGTGCCACTATATTTTATATAGATAATGAAGGAATGAAAATGAAAATGAAAATTGTTAGGGTCATACCAGCTTTACCTAAAGAGAATAAGCAGCTCAGAGTAGCTGCTTATTGTCGTGTCAGTACATCAAATAAAGCGCAACTACGCAGTTTGGACATTCAGATAAAAACTTACACAAAGATGATCCGAAGCAATACAGATTGGCTATTTGCTGGTGCGTTTTATGACATCGAAAGCGGGTTGCGTCGAAGCGGTCGAACTGAGCTGGATAAAATGCTTAGAAAGGCTGCGAAAGGAAAAATAGATTATATCATCACAAAATCAATCAGCAGAGTATCAAGAGATACTGTAGAGCTGTTGAAAATAATCAAATTCTTGAGAGAAAGGAGTATCAATATGCATTTTGAAAATGAAAATTTGGATTCTATCAGAATGGACAAGGAATTTGAGATTACGCTTAGAGGTATGCTGGCACAGGCTGAAAGCCGAAATATGAGTGGAAATATTCAATGGGGATTCCAGCGGAAGTTTGAAAATGGTGATATTTTTACAAAGTACAGGAATTTTATGGGGTATGGCTGCGTAGATGGCGAAATTGTTATTGTGCCAGAACAAGCTGAGATTTTGAGGACGATATTCAATTTATATTTGCAGGGACTGACATTTTATCAGATTAAGACTTATCTGGAGTCTATGAGAGTACGAACTGTTACTGGCAAGAAACATTGGGATACTACAACAATTCAGAAGATGCTGAAGAATGAAAAATACAAAGGTGATACTATGTTACAAAAGACTTTTATACAGGATTTTATGACGGGTAAGAAAGCAAAGAATGTAGGACAGCGTAATCGATACTATGTAAGAAATAGTCATCCAGCTATAATATCTGATGAAGTTTTTGATAAGGTACAGCAAGAAATGGCTAGACGGGCAAGGCTAGTTTACAAAGAAGATGGTACAGTGGAATCTGGCATCAGCAAGTATAACGGAAAATATTTTTGGGGTAATTTGCTTGTGTGCGGTGATTGTGGAGCCTCTTATCGGAGAAGAATGGAAAGAGGCGAGGTGGTTTGGAGATGTGCCACTAGAATTGAAAAGGGCAAAGACGAATGTGCTCTACCTACGCTAAATGAAAAGTGGTTAAAGGAAGAGCTCTCAGAGCTGATTTGTCACGGTATTTACGATGAAAGTGTAGTGAAGAGTAAGGTGGATAGAATTGAAGTGTATGATGGGCATATTTTAATTAAAGGATATGACGGGTCAAATGTGAAAGTTTGTTTATAGTGAAATAAGAACCTGGAGATACAGTTTCACTCAGGAATAGTGGCTAAACAAGAGGTGGATGACTATGAATAAACATTAAAATAGAAGCAGTGTGTCTTCTCTGCTCCTGTTGAATTTAAACTGCCAATAATAAAGTCCTTTAAGTGCTAAGGGCTTTATTATTGGCGGTTTCGCTATTATGATTCTAAATATTCTGCAAAATTGTGTATAATGTGACGTTTTGCTGTTGTAAAAACATAGGAAGAGATATACAATTATAATAACAATATTGTTTATATTATTATCTCGATTAGGAGGTATCACTTTGTCAACAGTAAATGAATTATTAGATATGGTAAAAAGAGAATTAGCTAACCTTAAATCAGGTGAAATTTTCTTGGCTCGTGATCTTTTTAAAGGCTACGAGTGGAATAGAGTATTACGAAGTGACCGACTCCTCCTTGGCACCTTATTTCTCAATTATATTAAAAGTGATGATTTAGGGATTATCCCGATTGAAAAAACTTCATCTGGGCAGCAGAGATATATAAAGGAGGATATATATAATGTTAATACCGCCTTTTAGTGCTATTCCATCTTGGGAAGGTTTCGAATATCAAGGCTATTGTGCGCTATATTTTGCTTTAAAGCAGATTTATGATTTAATTCAAAATAACAAAGTAGAAAGTATCAATTACTTTAAATTAGGTTTAGAGGGTGAAGATGATTTTTCTATTATACAAAATGATGAGTATCTTAGTTTGCACCAAGTAAAGTATGGCAGTTTCTCTTTAAAAAATAAAGATAAGCTTTGTTTTATATTATCAATTTTACAATATAAGGCAAAGTATGGCTATTTCCACGTTAGTAAGCCAAAGACTTTATCATTAGATTTCATTGCAACTACTCAAAATTTAATTGATGAACTATTAGAAGAACTGAAAAAAGAAATTAAGGCTAAAAATGAAATACTTCCAAATGAATATGACAAATATTTGCTGATAGAAGATATTACTGCAGATACGACAAAAGGTTCTGTCTACAGCATAATTAAATTTGTGAGTAAGAAGCCAATTGATAAAACCAACTTACTAGAAGCGAAAACTGATATAGAAAAAGAATTAATTTGTTACAAAAAAGACCTTTCTACTAAAGATGATAAAGATTTATGGGCTGTGAATGAGGAGATCTTTGCATCAACAAGGGATGTCAAGATTGCAACATATAAATTAATTGAGAAAATATTAGAAATTCAGTATCCAAACAGAAAAATGTACTTAGACAATTGTGAAGTAAGGTTGATTTGTGATCAAGCATTTTTATTTATAAAAGAAAACGTTCAGGACTCTAATACAAAGAAAAGAAAAAATAATTGTAAAATTAACTTTAAAGATATATACGATAAAGTTGTATTTGACTATAAGACAGACAGTTATACAGTAGACTTCCAATATTATAAACTGTTGGAGCGTATAGAAGATGTATTCAATAAGTATCCGACTAGCACTAACAATAATTGCGATTTTGATAAATGTGAAGAATGCGAAAAATGTAATCTTTATGAGCAAATAGAAAAAGTGTTTCAACTTACATCCGAAGAACAAAAAGAATTTTTATATAAACTACTACTAAAAACACCTAATCACGACTTACCTAATGAGTCTCTTGTAAATAGATTGATTATCACTCTATTACGTAAAATTAATGGTTTAAAACTTGAAGAGTCAAATGCAATTTTAATGCAAAGTAAAGGCAAGTTTTTCAGGTTAACATTAGATTCAAGTGGTGAAAACTATGAACTATGCGAACAATTAAACCAAGAACTACATAGAGCAGATGGTGATAAATTACTAATATACGAAACAGATGTACTTATAACCGATCAGTTGAGTGAAGAAAGCTTTTTACATGATGGAAATAAGTTTAATATTATAGGTGAAAAAGAGTTAAAAGATATTGCTCAAATAAGTTCTGATACTATTGAAAAGAAAAAAATAAACATTAATAAACCTAAAATCATGAGACTAATTAATCGTATAGATGCTGAAAAGGAGCTAAAGAATAAATGATAAATATTTTAGATAATATATTTGACTATTATAAATACCAAAAAATAAATATTTCTGATTTACAAAATCAAAATAATATCTTATTTTATAAGCATCAAGATACTTCAATAGCTAACTATTTTTTGGTGTATGAAATAGATTGTAGAGAATTCGAAGACGATGAACAGAAAGTAAAACTTGCTTTAGATGAACTTGAAAAATTATATGCCACAAAATCAAAAGATAGCTATACTTTAAGAAGCAAAATATTGGAACAATTTAAAAGCACACAAGAGGCTAGTCAGATAGATAAAAATACTTCTGCGATATATCTTCTACTATTTAACAATATTGAACAGTTGAACAAATATAGAAATGAAGTCTATTCTATAGAAGAATCACCTAATTACTTCAAAAGATACGTTTTGCCCTACACACTGAAGCAGTTGAATCAATTGAATGATGCACTATCTCAATTTCCAGATAGATCATTAGATGAGGCATTATGCCAAATTATAGATAATGAAGACAATTATTTTAGATTAGTTGAAGGAAAAGATCTGGAAAGTACTTATGGACTTGTAATTCGGATGTTTTCTAAACTTCCATTTTTGCAGTATAAATTTAAGACTGAATTAGCACCTGAACCCATAGAAAAACAGGTTGAACGTAATTTAAAAGAAGAGCAAATCAATTATCATCGAATTTTGAATAATGATGAAATTAATATCGAGGAGATACTTCTATTAGAAGATAGTCTTGTCATTGCTGAAGATGAGATAGATAAAGAAATCAAAAAAAGGATGAAAGGGGTAAAATAGTGAGTTATAAAATTGAAAGTCTAAAAGTCCGCAATTTTAAGTGTTTTGATTCTAAAAAATTTTATGAATTCTACTTTATACAGGATGCAAATCCTACTATTTTATCAGGACCCAATGGATTTGGTAAAACAACATTTTTTGATGCCATTGAGCTGATTTTTACAAAAAGAATAACACGTTTAAATTCAGAGATTGAAGATGGAAGAACTAATCTTGGAAAAAATATTCTGTTAAATACATCAGATGAATGCGGATATTTGATATTAACATTGATAAATGTAAGACATGAAAAGATAACTATTATTGCGGAGATAGATAATGGTCTTACAAAGCTATTTATCGATACAGCTATTAAATTTACTTGTATTGAAGGAACAATTGATACAAATAATTTTGATGAATTTTTGAGTGGCAATATAAATTGGAAGGACGATATTTCAGAATATGAAAATTTAAATTACATAAAAGAGCATTTTAATATCTACTATTACGTTTCTCAAGCGGAATCTGTTCATTTTCTAAAAAATAGTATTTCCAGTAGAAAAGACAGTATGACTAAACTTCTTCAAACAGAAAGTATGCAAGAGAAAATCGATAAGATAGAGAATAATTTAATTGGAGCTACAAGGGCAAGAACAGGAGTTTTAATTAATGATGAAATAAAAACAACAAAAAGTGAGTTAGATATTAAAATATCAAATTTTAAGATGAAATTGGATGCTACTGGTGGAGAATATAAAGAAATCAGTTATACACCATTGTTAATGTATTCGCAAGATTGTGAAATGAAAAAATGGGATTTTGAGAATTTAGAGTTAAAGGATATTTCAGAGAAACAACTGTCAGCATATATTGATGAAATAAATGGCATTTATAATTTATATCAAGATTTACCTGACTATAGGAAGTTCCTGAAAAATAATGAAATATTGATGTTTTCAAATAACAATGAAGCAATCTTAAGCTACATAAAATTCAGTGAATTTATGAACGGTAATAAGTTTAATCTTAAACAGGTTGAAGATGAAGTTACAAAATTAAACAGATTGCTGGATGTTTTTAAATACAGTGCTTTCTTCCGCAGTGAATTGGATATTTCAAAATATAAAAAAGAAGATATGATTTCTTTGCAAGAAATAGGAATGATTCCTGATACGTTAGTAATTGCTGACATAGATAATCTTGTTAACGAAATAAAAGTACTAAACTCCAAACTTGGAGAGAACCAAAAGAAGGCAAATGAACTGATACAAGCGAGAGAAAAGCTACATTCAGTTAGAGAAAATAATGCAAATTTAAATCGTTGTCCTTATTGTAATAGCCATTATGACAATCCTGAGTTATTGGAAGCAGCATATAGCTCTTTAAGTACTCAGTTGAAAAACTCACAAGATAATATTTCTATAGAACTAAAAGGTAAGAAGGCGAAACTATCTAATTATGCTAAATCAATAGTTGATTCAATAGAAGCATTGTTCGCGCGAAAAGATGACAACGAAATTGAACAAATTCGTACAATTGCTAGTGAATATTCTATGCTTCTTAAGTCAGAAAAGAAAATCAGTGATATTTCAAAAATTCATGGATTGGTTGGAGAAGTTAATTCGTGGAGAGAACTTGATAAGACAAGCAAAATTGTTGAACTGAAAAGAATTATTGAGTCGAATATTTCTGACTATGAAAATAAGAGTTTTTTAGAGAATTTAAAACACTATAATTATGACAATATATTTATGGAAAATGCTGGCCTATTATCGATTGAGCAATCAAATTTAAAAGACAAAACTGCTACAGATAATAAAATTATGTTTGTAAGATACCAAAATAGTCTTCTGAAAAATAATGAAATCGATCAGATCAAAAATGATATTAAGACATTAATCATCAAATTGAAGAAACTTGAAAAAATCAGAAATAACTTTGATAATCTAAAGAACTTGTATAATACTACAATAGACGAATATAAAAATTTAGTTTTAAAGAAGTTGCGAGTGCCTCTCCTAATATACACAGGGAAAATATTGCAGGACTATCAAAATGGTCTAGGTGTATTTATTAATAAAGACGAAATGAGATTTGTTTCAAATGGTGATGCAAAACATGACATACTCAATACATTTAGCTCAGGACAACTATCTGGGTTTATTCTATCTTTTTTGTTTGCAATGAATAAGCGATATATTTCAGAACAAACAGATGATATAGGATTTATTCTAATTGATGACCCAGTACAAACTATGGATGATATTAATATAGCATCATTTATAGAAGTGCTAAGGAACGATTTTCCAAACAAGCAGATTATTTTATCTACACATGAGACTGACAAAGAAAATTATATATTATACAAATTTTTAAAATATAATCTAATAGGCCAATCGTTTAATGTAAAGGATAATATGTATTAATTTATCTTAGAAAATTAAACTACTGAAATTTGCAAGAGAAGTATGATGAAAGGCTTTAATCTACTTTTAAGAAAAATACCCTGCAGCCAAGGGGGTGCCAGGCTCGATGGTCATCAGAATTGCAGCAACAAGGCATACGGAGGTGATTGTCGAAATTTGTCGAATGAAAGTGTGAGACTTATGATATACCTTTTTTATATAATGTGGTAAAATGATAATTGAATTTTACTATAGAAGATTTACTATTAACAGGATTAGTATTATTTGTAGATAGGTGTTAAAGGTCTTCAATAGCAATGTCGAGGACCTTTTCCAAAATTAAAAAAAGGTACCGCTTATCGAAAGAGTATTGGCTCCCAGATTTTATTGCAAATAATTCTGGGGGTTTATTTTATATCTAGTGTCCGGGAGGTTTAGAGTATCTATATCTGAAACTATATATATTAACACATAAGTATTTTTAATTGCTGGAATATAGAAATTTGCATTGATCACATGAATAATATTATCAATATATTTATTAACTTTGTTATAATATTTTAACAGCAAGATAAGAAAGGCATGTTAATAATTGAACGCGGAATTAATAAGAAAAGTGTAGGCGATGGGAGGAAATTTGTTTGAATAGGTATGTGTAAATTTTAAAAAAACATAGAACTTAGATGATGTTGTCTTAGATGTGATAGGAATACACATTTGATATATTTATAAGAATATATTTTGATTTATATTAGATAAAAACTATAGAGATATGTACATAGGAGAAGCAAATTATGATTTCTGTTTTTCTATCATATTGTCAAAAGGATAGTCGATATGCTGATGAGATAGATTTTCATTTTAGAAATACAAATATTACTATAAAAAGAGATATAAGAGAAATAAGTAGTTGGAAAAGTATTCGTGAATATATGAAAACTATTCGAAATATGGAATATGCAATATTGATTATCACGGAAAATTATTTAAAATCTTTTAATTGTATGTATGAAGTAATGGAATTAATGAAAGAAAAGAATTATCAGAATAGGATATTTCCTGTTTTATATACAATTGATATTTATGAAACGACAGGAAAAATTTTATATATTAAATATTGGGAAAACGAATATTGTTCCTTAAAACGCCAAATTAGGCAACTTAAAATGGAAAATGCTATTTCTGTTATCAATAAATTAAAAGAGATTCAAAGTATTCAATCTTCAATAGATGAATTCTTGAGTTTGGTTACTGACATGAATAATCCAGACGTAAAGAATGTTAATAAAGAAATAGAAAAGCACTTGAAGTTGCAAAATATTTTGAAAGAAGAAACTGAAAAAGGATTATACTCAGGTATTATTGCTATTGTAAATCCGGCAGGTGGAGTAGGAAAGTCTACAGTAGCAGGTGGATTATCATATGCACTAAGAAAGGTTCTGAATAAAAAAGTACTTTGTATAAGCCTGGGTTCTTTGGATAATGCACAATATATTTTAGGCTTACATGAAGAAAATGAAGATAGAGTTTTTGTATACGAACAAACATGTGTTCACCAAACCCCATGTGAAGTGGATTTTATATATAATAAAGAGATGAAAGAGTTCCGCCTAATGCAAGAGCTGCAATACGGTAAATCAAATTGGGATGGGATATTAAGCGAAATAATAAATCAGAAAATATATGATTTTATAATTATAGATTGCGGAAGAGGCAACGACGGATTTAACCAAATAGAGATTCTTAATTTAGCAGATAACATTATTATTCCATTGGGAGATAATATTCAATCTATTAATGGTGTTAAGAATGTTGCCAATATTGTTAAAAATGAAAAAAGGGTAAAAAATATTTGGCTGCTTAATTCAATTGGACATTTTATTGGAAAAGGAAAATTAAATGAGGATTTGCAGCGCATATTTACCAAAACTATAAATGTACTTCAGAAGGAAAATATAGTGATAAGTGAGTTCACCACAATAATACCTAGAATTAATAAAATGGTAGAAGTTACTTGGGAAAGAGGTATTTTAATTGAATCATGTAAAATACGAAAAGTAAAGCAGGCTTATATTAATTTAGCAAAAGAGGTGGAAGAGAACTTTTGTGATTAACTGAATTATCTAAAATTTTGCTTGGTCTATTTGTTGAAAAAAAGTAGAATGGAAAATAAAAAATCACATAGATATTATGCACTAATTGTAAAGTAAAATAGAGGCATAACAATTCGAGGATTTATAATTTTACTATGATTTATGTTAGTTGGTCAATTTATAAGATTTACTATGTATTATAAAATACGAATTTAACAAAATAGAGTGGAGGTTAGTCAATGTATATACAGAGGGTTTCAATAAAGAACTATCGGAATTATAAGGATTTTACCATGAAGTTTCATAAGGGACTTAATGTCATAATCGGCGCGAACAACTCTGGCAAGACAGGGCTGCTTACTGCTGTGAAATTGTTGCGTGAGCCTTCTGTTTGTGCCGATGATTTCAATAAAAATGAATTACTCGAATTTGGAACAAAATATCGCGAGGACGCTCCGCAGATTGCGATTGAATATACCATTTGTCATACTATTTCGGAGGAAGATACAGAGGATGAAAGCATTATCAGATTGTTGCCATTCTTGGGCATGAACGAACTTACTGAATTTCAACAGGAAGCTGATGGGACAACAAATTACAATATTACCGCTATCATCAAAGCCGTTTGCACTCTTGATGAAAAGGCTCTTAGCGATTATAAGAGGGAAGTTTCCAAGATAGCTGATAATGACTTTGGAAAATATATGACCATTCTAAAATCGTTTGAGAATAGCTATTCGTGGTCTTATTACAACGCATCCAGTAATACCGCTGCTGATAAGAAGGCCGCTACCGAAATATTTGATATTCGCTTTATTGGTGCGGAACGAACCAGTGATGATGTCCACAAGGAGACCAAGCGTGAAATTGATGCCTTTGCAAAAGATCAGGGAAATGCTACTGCGATTGCAGAGTTGCGAGATTCTGTAGCCATCGACATGAAAGCCATTCTTCAATCTGTATTAGATAAGTTAGAAAAGTTATTTGAGGGCGAAAATAATGATATTGGACTGTCGCGTGGCAATGTGTCCATTTCTCAAAATCTTCGTCCAAATGTATCCGTGGGAGATTCATACATCACAGAAGTAAGGGATACCAAGGCTGATTATATTGTTCCGCTTGCTTATAACGGATTGGGCTATAATAATCTGATTAATATTTATATGCTGATAAAACTGACGGAAATCCGTCCGGGCAGGGACTTTCGAATTTTACTCCTTGAAGAACCCGAAGCACATTTGCATCCCGCTTTGCAATACAAGCTATTCAAATATCTGCGTCAGTTAGATCAAGAAAACAGCCTGAATCAGCAGATATTTGTTACTACGCATTCAAGCAACATTTCAGCTGTAGCAGGCATAGATAATATGTTTATGATTGCCTATGATAGGGATGGCGATTGTGCTGATTGTAAAGAACAGAGCCTTTCTGTGCAGTTTACTGACAGTGAGGGTGCAGAAAAGCATAAAGAGAAAGCCAAAAAGCACTTAACGAAATTTCTTGATGTCACCCGTTCAGATATGCTGTTTGCTGATAAGGTGATACTGGTTGAAGGCATCGCAGAGAGGCTTTTAATGCCCTTGTTTATGGAGAAGTGTGGCTGCTCTTACGAAGATGAGCATATCGCCGTGGTTGAAATTGGTGGTAAGCATTTCGAGCATTTTGTGGAGTTGTTTAATGGAAACGCTGTTAATAAAAAAGTTCTGTGTATAACTGACTGTGATTTTAAGTGGATTGCAGACGGCAAGGCAGAAAAAATTGAGGCATATCAGACGACCGTGCCTGAACATATACAGAAACTTGAGAACCGCTTTCCGATTGATAATTTTCATATATCAACACAGTCGATTGGTGGACGCACATTTGAGGATGAGTTGCTACTTAGCAACTTTGATAATCCAGAGATTTTATTAAAGATTTTTAAGCTGCCAGCAAGTCAGGTTATATCTGATTTTGTTGATGAACATGGGTTTGACTTTGCAAAGTGGGAAACACACTTACCTGAATTAGACGCACGCTCACAACCTCTTGTAAAGAAACGACTGGATGCATATAAGCAAGCGATTCAGGACGATACTGCTCACAAGACTGAGTATGAGAACTTGTTTTTTGCCAACTTATTTTTACATTATGCTAAGGGGTGTAAAGGTGATGTTGCTCTTGATATACTTGTGGATGAAGGATTGACGAGGGAGTTAACCGTTCCCGCTTACATACAGGAGGGGGTGAAATGGCTATGTCTATCGGAATAAATTCAAGTGATTTGCTAACTCCGGAACAGCTAGATAGTCATATCAAGATATATGCCGGACCGGGTGCAGGAAAAACACATTTTCTCGTGGAAAATGTTAAGAATATTGTTACTACTTATCCCCTTGTTGTGCAAAGCAGAGCAAGGAAGGTTCTTTGTATTACCTACACCAATGCGGCAGTTGATGAAATTAAGCATCGTCTTGATAGGTTTTCTTCATCTGTTGAAGCCTATACAATTCATGGGTTTATTATTGAGCATATCATCAAGCCGTTCCAAGAAGATTTGCGACAAATTATGCAGGAGGACTTTGGCATTACCGTAAATGGAAAAAGTAAGATTACGTCACAAGTCGAAGGAATGGGAATCCTGCATGGCATCGATAAAACAGATATATTTGAGTTCATAAAATCAGCGGTCGGAGATACCGAAGAACTGTCTTACAGTAAGAAAATATTAGGTGAAGTTGAGGTCGACCTTGCGGCATACCTTGCTGACAAAGCGGCAAAATTACGGGCATCAAGGCAGATTAATAATAATCACATCATTCCTATAAAGCAATATACTTGGTCGAAGGTAAGAAAGCTGACTCATAATGAAATCCTTTACTTTGGCTATCGTATACTTCAGAACAACCATACTGCCCTTTATGCTACAAGAGTCAAGTTCCCATTCATTTTTGTTGATGAGTTTCAGGATACAAACCCTCTGCAGACTTTGCTAATCAAGTTAATAGGAAGCAAGTCAACCGTTATTGGAACGATTGGTGATGTTGCACAGTCCATATATAGCTTTCAAGGGGCAAGGCCATCGCAGTTTTTAGCCCTAAATATAGATGGTAATCGGGCTTCAAGCGAATACGCAATTAGCGGTAACAGACGATCAACCGCTAATGTAGTTAATCTATGTAATTTTCTGCGCAAAGCGGATTCAACTGTCACTCAGAATAGCGAAAAGTGCTATAACAGTGATAAGGAAAAGCAATCGGCAGAGAAGACGAAAATCCATATTATTTCTGGTGAAGACGCGGCTGCCAAGCAACTGATAAACTCCGCAATTGCTGATGGTGCTGTAGTGCTTACCCGCACTTGGGCAGCAGCATTTTCCTATATCCAGGACATAAACGGAGAACAAGAGAGATATTTAAAAGCAATTTATAATGCCTATTATACTTCACCGATTGATATACGAAGCGATATTGTCGAACATAACTATGTAACTTGGGTGCGGGCTTTCAAATTTATTTTCAGACTCTGGAATGGGTATAAAACGGGTGCGTTTGTTGAAGTAATCGCTGCACTTGCACTCATAACAGACTTTGACACGAAGAAATTAACACCAAAAATCCTTACGCAATTAAAGTGGTTGACAGATGAAGTGTTTGGGGATCTTTCTGTAGAAGATTTGACCGTTGATATAATCAATGGATTCAGTTCTCAACTAAACGAAGAAAAGTATACCGATCTTGTATCGGTTATTGGTGGGGAACAATTTACCGTTCCGATTTTTGACGATGAAGATAGAGATGAAATTAAAACTAATGTTTCTTTGCTCAGTTGGTACACAGCGCATAAGCTCTTTACAGAAGTTTTTTCTGAAGATAGCCGCTATATGACCGTCCATCAAGCGAAAGGACGTGAATGGGAAAAGGTTATTGTAAGTCTTGAACCCAATAGCCGTAGGGATAGAGATAATACTACGTTAACCAGTATGTTTTTAAACCCGCAACTTCTTAATGAGGAGAATGCAGAGGAATTTACGAGAATGTACTATGTTGCATGTAGTCGCGCAAAAGTAGATTTGTATATTCACTTGAAAAAAGCTTCAGATGTAACTGCGTTACAGTCAGCATTGGATAATTATAATCAAGTTCACGAGGATAATCGAAGAATTGATTATGAAATACTCCCATTGTGAGCAGGGAAATGCTGTAACAGACCAATTAATTGAGGAACACTTTAGTAAACAGAATAAAGAAATTCGTTTTTGATGATTTTAGTATAAGGCTAAAAGAGCGTATTCTTGAAGATGAAAATTATAGCGTATTATTAAGTCGGGGAGCAAGACTGAACACAAGATTAGGAATAACGCCGAGTCAAATTGTACCGAATAAATCATTCGAAGGAATATTATGCTTTGGATTGTAAGTGCGGAAGAGGGTATTGAATCTCAAAAATGGTTTGCAAAGGAGCAAGATTTCAGAAATGTATCCTGACGTCAAGGGGGTGCCAGGCTCGACGGCCATCAGAATCACAGCAACAAGGCATGTGGAGAGTATATGTCTGCTAAGAAAAAAAGAAAAGATTTGATGCTGTCATGAATCTTACTAAAATTACAACTGACAACTTAATAGATATTATTGGAACCATTCTGGTCATAATTACAATAGGCATCTCTATTTTTCAATTTTTTGAAAACATTAAACATTCGATTGTGGAAGCAAAACAACAAATGGCATTAGACCAAACAAGTCAACTTCCTCTAGACGTTGCACAGTTTTGTACATCCTCCAGTAATGTTGCCGCCGGAATTTTTCTTGGGCCAAATACGCTTGATGATGTATCAAGAGAAGAGTTTGAACAGTCAAAGATAAAGCAAGATGAGCTTCAAGTAAAAATAAAAGAACAAATTATTGCCTATGGCTCAAATGATGCAATCAAAATCCTTGATAGATTTGAGACCCTTGTGAGAAATCCAATTAACGGCCTTATCACTATTGAGGTCTATTATCTACTTCCTCTTCTGATGACACAGGTGAAAGCAGATGTCACGGGGGAAGTGATAAATCCAATTACATTGTTTCATTTGTTAATGCCACAATTCAAAAGCCATGATGATAGGGCAATACACTATATCAATAATGCGATTGCTGATTTGGGACTAGATAGCAAACTAACTGCTACTAAAACAGACTGATGTACAAAAGTTATCATAATCTCCCACCAAGGGCGTTTTGCGCCTTTTCACCATCAGAATTGCAGCAACAAGGCATGTGGAGACGGTATGTCTACTTTCTAAGCAAATGTAAAAAGTTGAATTAATAATTAAATGGAGGAATATAAAATGTCAATGAAAGATATGGATAAAATGAAACAATTATTAGAGGAGAAGAAATCTCAAAGTAATTTCTTCTATGGTGAAAAAAAGATTGGTGTCGGAAAAGTTCAACAGAGACATAAGAATATCGGGACTGATTCAGAAAGAACTAAGAAAATATCCCAATAGTGTTAAAAAAAATAATCCTCTATCTCCTTTTAACAGGGGGGATAGAGGAATAAGTTCGTTAAAGCGGGTAGTAATACAAAAAGGTATAAGTTTAGCATTATAGGAGAAAAAGAAACATGTGTGCATTGTGTACAATTAACACAAGGGTAAAAGAGCCCTTTGATTATAGTAATAGAGAAGATTTTCAAGTTAAATTAGTTGAATGGATTGGTGACGTTTTGTATGATATCCTTCCTGAGCTTGGATACGAAGTTCGCGACGAACAAATATTTACAGCTTTTCAGATAGCTGATGCTGTTTGCAGCAAAAAAGTTCACTTAGCGGAAGCAGGACTTGGAACAGGCAAAACATTCGCTTATTTATTATCAGCAATTCCCTATGCTAGGTTTAGTGGAAAACCTGTAGTGATTGCGTGTGCTAGTACAGCACTTCAAGAACAACTTGCTGGTGACGCGGGGGATATTAAAACCCTTTCTAGGTTACTTGGATTAGAGATAGATGCTAGGATGGCAAAAGACTCACGTCAGTATATATGCGATGTTCGAGTAAATGAAAATTTAGAAGAATTCGATATGATGTCGGATGAGATTAATCAGTGGTTAAATAAAACAAATTTAGGTGAACGCTCAGAAATATCTACCGTACCAGATCGTATTTGGAAGAGGATTGGTTGGAATGAGTCTATGTCGTGTGATATTTGCATGAACCGTGGATATTGCAAACTTGTTAAAGCAAGAGAATATTATATACTTGCGAGAGATTTAATTATTGTAGATCATGAAACATTTTTTAATGACTTATGGACAAGGGAAGAACGATTAGCGAATGGACAATTGCCGATACTTCCAAATTATTCTGCAGTTATTTTCGATGAAGGGCATAAAATACTGCTTCCATCAGCCATGCAAGCAGGACAACAAATAAACAAGGAGGAGATTGACAACATAATCTTCACCCTTGGGGAAATACAGGGAGCAAGAGATTCATTGGTTTCAGAAACAGCTGCGATGGAACAGGCTTTTATTATAGCTTGAATGATTGGCCGGAGTTTAATTTAGAAGATAACGAAATATTAAAACTAGAAGAATTTTATGAACTATATAAGAAAATTGACAAAAATAAAAAGATAATTGATAGAATGATTGATTTGTGGATGACATCAAGAAGAACGCCTTCTTTTGATATAAAATTCATCTTGCATGTAACAATTTTAGAAATGTTTATTAATGGTAATACTAAATTAAGTTATAGATTATCAAGAAGTATTGCAGTATTGCTAGGAAATTCGAGGGAAAACTCTAAAGAGATATACAATAACGTGAAAAAATTATATAACGCTAGATCTAGGTTTCTTCATGATGGAGAAGAGAATAAAAGTAAGCGTCAAATAAGTTGGTGTATAGAAAAACAGACAACCTCTGTTTATAATTGAAGGTTGTCTGTTAGCGACAAAGTTTTTGAACCATTGGATCCCATGGCATATATTCTTCCAGATATTCTGGATATTCAAGAAATGCAGTTCCGGGAATATCGCTGAGAATGAATTGGATATACTTCCATGGATTTAATCCATTGGCTTTGGCGGTTTCAATTAAAGTATAAATACCTGCACTTGCTTCTGCCCCTTTGGGACTTCCTGAGAACAGCCAGTTCTTGCGGCCGATTGTAAATGGCCGGATGCTGTTCTCCGCCAGATTGTTTGATATGCTGCAGTTACCATCAAGAAGATAATTCAACAGTCCATCTTTTTGGTTATTCGCGTACTGAAAGGCTTTGCCCAGTTTGGAACTCGGAAGTACTTTAGGTGAGATTTCTTTTACCCATGACCAAAAGGCATCCAGTACAGGTTTTTCCTGTAGTAGACGCTGTTCTTTCCGCCCTACGGGGGATAGGATTTCCAGTTTTTTCTCAATCTCAAAAAGTTGGTTGATATATTTGACTGCCTGAGCTGGAATGGTTGCTTCTGGGCTGTCTACATCTTTGGGGAGAGTTTCAACAAAGTATCTCCGTAGATGGGTCCAGCAGATGCACCGGATAATACCAGATACTTTTTCATATCCTTTGTAAGCATCGGTATGAATGAATCCATGGTATCCCTCCAGATATTCCTGAGGATATTTTCCGCTTCGCCCTGGTTGATATACGAACTGGCGAATTGGCTGCTCAAAGCCTTTGATAGAGCAGTATACCCACATATAAGAATCCGTTGTATTCTTTCGATTTGGTTCATTCATGACCTGTACGGGTGTTTCATCTATGTGAAGGTATTGCTGCTCTAATAGTTTTTTATGAAGGAGTCCAACAACCGGGGAAAGCCAGTCCCGATAACTGGTAAGAATCCAGTTTGACATCGTTGCACGGCTTAAGGCTACTCCGAGGCTTTCCCATTCCTTTTCCTGACGGTATAAAGGAACAGCAAGTTCATACTTTTGATGAATGACCCATGCAACCGCTCCGGGGGAAGCATAAGAGTGTTGGATTACCGGATAAGGCATTGGAGATTTCTCCATGTATTCTTTTCCCTCCTTACGGCACTTTCTGCATTCAAAGGTCTCACGGTAATAATCGATGACACGCACTTTAGCAGGAATAAATTCAATTTCAGTACGGACGAATTCCTCCCCAACAGATTCAAGTGGAGTGCCGCAGGTTTCGCAGAAGCGGTCTTCTTCCGCAAGAGTACAAAGTTTCTTTTCATGGGGGAGATCCTTCAACAGTTCTTCTTTTTGCCCTTTGTGTTTGCGGCGGCGATAAGACGCAACATCTTTCAAATCTGGCTCTGCCGCCTTCGGGTCCGAGGAGGTTTCAGCTTCATCAAAAAGAGACATCTGTCCCTCGAGTCCAAGAGATGATGTCTGCTCCGTAGTCCTGCCATAAAGTTTTCTGGTCAGAAAAACAACCTTTTCGTGAAGAAGAAGGTTTTCTTTTTCTAACTCAGCGATGCGGTTTTCGAGATTTTCAACCTGATTGTTATGCGCCATTGATGACAGTCCCTTTGCTTTTTAACTGTCATAATTATACCATAAAAGCGCCGTAAAATCCAGTAAATACGGCACTTTTCGGCACTTTATATAATCATTTCTGGATAGGATTTTTTCACTGCTTTTGGTTGGTTGATGGACAGCCCTTCCATGAGCCACCGGAACTCCTGCCCCGATATTAGCCTCACTTCAGCCTGTGTCCTGGGCCACTGGAAAGTTCCATTCTCAAGTCTCTTATAAAGTAAGACAAAACCATCGCCCTCCCAGAAGAGAGCTTTGATGCGGTTGCATTTACGGCCACAGAACAAAAACAGGCTGTTGGAAAAAGGATCAAGTTTGAAGTTCTGTTGTACAATGGCGGACAGGCTATCAATGGATTTGCGCATATCCGTATAACCGCAGGCAAGATAGATATGTTCTGCCTTTGAAATGTCGCCTAACATAGATGCCTAATGGTACGAAGAGTATTTTCGATTGTTTCCTGGTTTGCCCCATTTTGAATTTCCAGAGTCATATTTCCAAGTCTGATGATGACAGCGGTTGATGAGCTGGATTTGGCAACTGCATACGGAACTTCAGCAAACATGGAGGGATGGGAGACAACTGTTGAAACTTTAGGTTTTCTTTCAGCAGGAATCGTATCAAACGCTTCATGCTTGATTTTGCGAAGCCAGTAATAATAGGATTTTATACTGACATCATGAGCGGTACACCAATCAGACACTTTCTGATTGCTTGCCCTGCATTTTTGAATCCGCTCTATCCAAAGGCTAAGTTTTTGGGAATGAGTCGCTACTGTTAAGCTATCCATAGATAAATCTCCAATCCCTTAAGGTACTTAAGTTCCTTAAGACTTTTAGAATTAGAGCTATTATCTCACAACTAAAAGTAAAAAAATACACACCGACTTATTTGACGCTTACGAATAAAAAGAATGAGAATGAGATAAATGCTCAAAATTATGCGAGGAAATTAATTGTAGAATTAATTATGTTAAGCTCAGAGTATAAAAAGTCTATAGATGATATAAGGGCAGAAATCGATAAATTCGGTTTTGGAGATTACAAATTATTAGTTGCAAGTTTAAATGATAATATTACGTAAGTATAATTGTGAAATGCTTATGCAATGCAATATAATATAGTCATTTTATTGCTTGTTTGGCCTGACTGCCATGTGTATACTATGGATAAAAGGAGATAACCACTCACCATACCCATTGAAGGTGAGAAATCAGAAGTGATTGTAGAGTTCTCTAGAGTTAGCGCAAACGATGTAACAATAGAAACCTGTTTTTGCGATAGACGTGCCAGTATCGCTTTTGCTGCCACTGAAAAGGGGGTGCCAGATTTAGATGTAAATAGTGAACCAATGAAATTTGTCTATACTTACAAAGCCTTTATTTTAGAATGTTATAAGGAGGAAGTTTCTCATAAAGGTTTTCAGTAATGTTTAAAGAAAAGATCGCCTGATTTTTTCAGTTATCTCAAATGGTGAGGATAGAGTATCTCAATTACGTTTAAGAGAGTTAGAACCAATAAAATAGTATTTTGATTCAGAGATATTAGCTAGTACATACAACGGAAGTCTTTTGGTGAATCATAATGCTGCCGCCAAGGTACAACTACGCCTTCCAGAAATCATTATCACACCCTCAACACATATGGAATCCATAGTCCTGTTGCAACGGAAAACACCTGATAAATAGAGGATTTACAGAATTACAAATGGGAATATATTTTGACGTGAGAGGATACTTTCACGTCTTTTCTTTTGAATCTTTGTCAAACAAATGGTGGGGGTGGGATTGATTGGAATACCACCCCTGAGAAATAAACTTCCTGGTACTACATCGTTACTACACAACGTAGTGCATATTTCAACTTTACATCCGTATCAGAAATATCGAGCCTTGGTCTGGTGTGCTTTCCGCTTCAATCTTCCATCCATGCACATCTACAATCCATTTAACAATTGATAGCCCAAGCCCGCTTCCGCTGCGGTCACGGGACTTGTCGGCGCGGTAAAACCGGTCAAAGATAAAAGGCAGCTCCTCCGGCATAATACCGATACCATCATCCGAAACAGAAATAAGGCAGCAGTCACCCTCTTGCTCTGCGTTTACCCTAACATGGCCTCCCGGTTTGCCGTATTTGATTGCGTTGCTAACCAGATTTAACATCATCTGAGTAATGAGGCTTTGATCAGCTTGCACCGTAACATCCGCAGTTTCGTTGACAAGTGAGATTTCCTTGCTTGCGGCTTCTTCCTGAAGCTGTTCCAATACGGCATCCGTCACAACCGGCAGAGATACTTCTTCGAGTTGTATCTGGTATTTCCCCTCAATGCCTCTGGTAAGCATTAGAAGCTGAGAAATTACCGTGCTCATTCGATGGCTTTCCGACAATATGACGCCCGCGGCACTACTTGTGTCGGCATCTTGTGTTGTGGCCAATATCGCCTCTGCGTTTGCCATGATAACCGCTACCGGCGTTCGTAGTTCATGGGAAGAGTCGGACGAAAAGCGTTTTTCTTTTTCAAAAGATTTTTCCAGCGAATCCAACATTTCATTGAAAGTGTCAGCCAGTTCGCCTACTTCATCCATACTCTCTATGCCGGTGATCCGTTTTGACAGATCACCGTGCCCAATTGCGCTGGCCAAATCGGTGATTTCGCTGACAGGAAACAATGCCCGTTTTGCAATGAATAACCCACCGATTATCGTAATGAAGAAAAAGAGTGGGATTATAACCAACATCAGGAACAGTGTTTGTTGCAGGACTGTTTCCATCTTGTCAAGAGAGCCACAAATTCGGATTTTTACAACATGATTATTCTCCTGAATTGTCTTATCAAGCACCAACCAATCTTCATCGTTGTAATAAATTCGGTAAAGGTTTCCCTCCGTAAATTGAATTGTATAAAATAGATTTTTCTGCGTGTTTGCATGAATTACTTGACCGCTTTTGTCCCAAATAATAATGAACGTATTTGCAGGTGTTTTTAATTCATCTCCTATGGACAAGTGACCGTTATCAAATTCGATGGCAGACTCAGCGACTGACATGGTAGCTCTAATGTTGTTCTTTTCACTGTCGAGCAAGGTCGCAGCTATGGTGTGATATAATACCGGGAGGAAAATGGCTAACAACACACCAGTGAGCAGGGTATACCACAACATCATTTTTGTGCGAATTTTCAGCTTTTTCATTCCTTGCACCTCAATGAGTATCCAACTCCCCGTATTGTTTGGAGGAGTTTTAGTCCGTATGCTTTATCAATTTTATTTCTCAGGTAACGGATATACACATCCACGATGTTGGAATCATATTCAAACTCATTGTTCCATACATGATCGGAAAGCTGTGTCCGGGTAAGTACACGCCCCTGATTGCGCATGAGATATTCCAGCAGGGCATATTCCTTAGAGGTCAGCTCAATTCGCTTTCCGGCGCGGGTAACGGAATGTTCGTTCACATCCATTAATAAATCCTCCAGGGCTAGCAGATTGTCCCGACTCTCCCCCGTACGGCGCATGATGGTGCGTATACGAGCGAGTAGCTCCTCGAACGCAAAGGGCTTGACCAGATAATCGTCCGCCCCCGCATTCAATCCCGCCACGCGGTCTTCAATGCTGTCCTTCGCGGTAAGCAAAAGAATATTTGATTTATTTCCTTCTGAGCGTAGTCTTTTTAATACTTCAAGCCCGCTTAATTTTGGTAGCATAATATCAAGAATCACACAGTCATATTCAAGCCCGGAGGCATAGTCATAGCCACTTTCGCCATCGGTACAGGAATCTACCGTATAGCCCTCCGCTTTCAGCCTTTTTGCAATAATGTCCCGCAAAGAAGCATCGTCCTCAATCAATAAAAGACGCATCGTTACCAACCTCCATTCTACATATATATTATAGCAAAAAAATGAAAATCTGATGAGAAAAATTCATTTCTCATCAGATTTTCATTTTTCTAGAGTACCCTTATTTATGAAACCTAACGATTTACTAGTGAACTGGAGGAAATAAAATGAACGAGAAAACCAAATCAATGATAAGCAAGGTGCCTGCGGTAACTATTTTTTTCTGGATTATCAAGGTCTTATGTACAACAGTTGGAGAAACCGCATCCGACTTTCTGAATGTCAATCTTGGGATGGGGCTTGTTGGCACATCCATTGTTATGGGCATCTTATTTTTGATTGTACTGTTTTTGCAATTTCGGACTACAAAATATACACCGGGGATTTACTGGCTTACTGTAGTTCACATCAGCATATTCGGAACGCTTGTAACGGATAACCTGACTGACGGCATGGGTGTCCCGCTTGAGTTTTCCACCATTTTATTCAGTGTTTGTTTGGCACTGACTTTTGTCGTATGGTATTTCAGTGAGAAAGATTTGTCCATCCATTCGGTTTATACCGTGCGTAGGGAAGCGTTTTATTGGCTGGCTATTTTGTTCACATTCGCTCTGGGCACAGCTAGCGGTGATTTAATGGCGGAAGGGCTTGGTCTGGGATATTTGACAACAGGTCTTATCATCTGCGCTTGTATCATCTGTGTGGCGATTGCTTGGCGGGCAGGGATTGATCCCGTGCTGAGCTTCTGGATGATTTATATCATGACACGACCCTTGGGTGCTTCGCTGGGTGATTTCTTATCACAATCCAAGGCAAATGGAGGACTCGGTCTTGGGGCTACGATTACAAGTGTTATTTTCCTTGCCGCTATCCTCGCAACGGTAATATTCCTGACCATCACGAAGAAGGATTTGTCACAAAAAGGGACACAGCCGAAAACAGAACCAAGGCGGTCCCACACAATGCTACAAACAGTTGTTGTCGTAGGGTTAATCATCATACTTTCGGGAACGGGCTATTCTATTCGTCACGCAAGCCTCGCCGACAGTTCATCTGATCCCTGGGCAGATTTGTCCAGCTTCCGAATAATCGAGGAGGATGTTCAGATACTTGTTGAAAAAGGCGATTTAGCTGGAGGCAAGGCGCGTGTCAAGGATTTGGAAATTGCATGGGATAATGCGGCTGCATCCATGAAAGCAGCGGATCAGGGAAGATGGAAAGAGGCGGACACCGGGATTGATGCTGTCCTTAGTGAATTACGAGCTTCCAATCCGGATGCGGGGGCGTGTAAATCGGCGCTCGACGAGTCTCTCGCACAATTAAAGTGATGGTTAGTATTTCGTGGTTTTTATTCTCATGCAAATCTATCGTGCATTCTCATGGAATTTTCATTTTGGATAGATAGAATGAAAAAGGAACTTGTAACGACAATGAGGAAAACGACGAATCTAATTAGTAATAACGGCAGGCGGGAAGTTGTACAGCTTTCCCATCTACTGTTCTTAGGAGGTGCGCTATGTTAAACGTAGAGAATTTGACAAAACAGTATAAGACATTTACCGCAGTTGACAACATCAGCTTCACGGTAAAACAGGGTGTGATTTTTGGTTTTTTAGGGCATAACGGAGCGGGTAAAACAACGACGCTCTCAATGCTTACAACTTTGCTGCTGCCCACATCAGGACGTGCGACCATTGATGGGCTGGATATTCAGAAAGACAATCTCAAGGTGAGGAATTTAATCGGGTATCTGCCGGAAAATGTCAGGCTGTACGGAGAGTTGACCACACGACAAAACCTGCGCTTTTTTGGAGAATTGTCTGGTGTTTCAAATATCGATAAAAACATCGATGAGGTTTTGGAGCTTTTAAACTTTACCGAATGGGCAAATCAAAAGGTAAAAACTTTGTCAAAAGGAATGCGGCAGAGGGTCGGCATCGCACAGGCAATTCTTCATAAACCCAAGCTTCTGTTTTTAGATGAACCGACCTCCGGGCTTGACCCGCAGGGTACGCTCGATATTCGTAATATTCTGCTGAAAGTCAATGCCGAGTGGGGTGCTACTATTTTTATGAATACGCATCTGCTGTCGGAGGTAACAAAACTATGTACTGATATAGGAATCCTCAGCCACGGCAAGCTGCTAATTTCCGACACTTTGCAAAATTTGGAGCAAAAATTCAGCGACTGCAAATCACTGGAGGAAATTTACTTCCGCATTGAGTCAGGGGGTGGTGTACATTGAACAAGGTGCTTGTGATTGCTAAAAAGGAATTTACCGCAGCCTTCAAGGATAGAGTCCTTCTCTTGATGGTGATTCTTTTTCTTGCCATGTCCATTGTTTCGGTGTATGTCGGTTCAACGACTAAAAATGCAGAACTTAAGGCTTATGGGGATATCGTTGCGGCAGCGAACGCACAAGGAGCGGAAGTTCCGGAAGCACCGCTAATTTTCCCACTGGAAATTCTTCACAACATGACGGAGTATATCGTTATGATTGGTGCGGTACTTGCGATTTTTTTAGGCTTTGATGCTTTTTCCGGCGAACGGGAGGGCGGAACGCTGCGTGTAATCTTCGCACGACCCATCTCTAGATTTGAATTTATTGCAGGGAAGCTTCTTGGTGCGGGAT